>QGUH01000452.1 GCA_003242355.1 Pseudomonadota bacterium | reverse complement strand
CGGCGGCGGGGGGCGCGGCGGTGGGGGCAGGCTCCGCGGCAGGGGCGTCGCGAGCTTCTCCGGATCGAAGCGCGCGCGACACGCTTCGCTGCAAAAGTAGCGGAAGCGTTCGTTGAAGATCGCGACGCGCGCGGCGCGCAACGGATCGGTGGGGCTCGTGCACGTGGCGCACGGCACCGTGCCGGAAGTGGCGCGGCTGCGCTGAGCCCGCGTGCTTTCGTCGGTCTGCGTCACGAACGCGTCGCGAGCACCCGCTCGACGATGGACAGGCCTTCCTCGATTTCCGCGTCGGTGATGACGAGCGGCGGCGAGAAGCGGAGCGCACAGGCCCCGGCGACGGTCACGAGCACGCCCGCCTTCTGCAGATCCGAAACCAGGGCGCGGGCGTCGACTTCGGGTGCGAGCACGAGCGCCTGGAGCAGCCCCAGGCCGCGATGCGCCACCACCGTTTTCGGATACCGCTGCGCGAGCCGTTCGAGACCCGCGGCGAGCGTCCCGGCTCGGGCGCGTACCGCAGCGAGCAGCCCCTCGGACTCCATCGTGTCGAGCACGGCGAGCGCTGCGGCGGACGCCAGCGGATTGCCTCCGAAAGTGGACCCGTGGCTCCCCGGAGGCAAGGCGCCCTCGAGAGAGCGGGTGCACAGCATGGCGCCGATCGGCACGCCGCCGCCGAGGCCCTTGGCGAGCACGACGACGTCCGGACGCACCTTGTCGTGCTCGACGGCGAGGAACGTTCCCGTGCGCCCGATGCCGGTCTGAATCTCGTCCGCGATCAGGAAGCAGCCGTGCTCGTCGGCGAGCGCCCGCAGCCCCGGCAAAAAGCCCTTCGGCGCGGGCAGCACGCCGCCCTCTCCCTGAACCGGCTCGACGATGATGGCCGCGACGTCCGGTCCGAGCGCGCTCCGCACTGCGTCGAGATCGCCGTAGGGAACGTGGCTCACGTTCGGTAGGAGCCCGAAACCCTCCCGGTACTTGTCCTGCCCGGTTGCTGCGAGCGCTCCGAGCGTGCGGCCGTGGAACGAGTTGTGGAAGGCGATCACGCGCAGGCGCTCGCGCTGGCCCTGGGCGAAGAAGTGGCGCCGAACGAGCTTGAGCGCCGCTTCGACGGCCTCGGTGCCCGAGTTCGCGAAGAAGGCGCGATCCATACCGGTGAGCGCGCAGAGTCGCGCGGCGAGCCGCACGTTGGGCTCGTTGAAGTAGTAGTTCGAGACGTGGACGAGGCGCGCCGCCTGCTCCGAGACGGCTCGCACCAGCGCCGGATGCCCGTGGCCCAGCGCGCTCACCGCGATGCCGGCGTACAAGTCGAGATACCGCCGGTCGCTCGCGTCCCAGAGCACGGCGCCCTGGCCGCGCACCAGCACGAGGTCCGGCTGGCGATAGTTCGGATAGAGAAAACGCCGGCCGAGCTCGACGAGCGCGGCCTCCGACCCTGCTTCGAGATTCGTCACGGTACTTTCAGCTCGGTTGGTCGCAAAGGCACGGTCCGCTGCGCCCGCCGCGCGCGGCTCGAAGACCGGATGCGAGCCCTCGAGCAGCCCGTCGGCGGGCGCGGGCGGCAGATCACACCACTTTCGCGATGCAGTCGGTCACGTAGTCGATGTTCTTGTCGTTCAGCGCGGCGACGCAGATGCGCCCGCTGTCCACGATGTACAGCCCGAAATCGGACCTGAGCTTGCGGACGCGCTCGGTGTCGATCCCCGAGTAGGAGAACATCCCGCGCTGGCGCTCGATGAACGAGAAGTCCCGCGAGACGCCCTTCTTCCCGAGCAACTCGACGAACCGCGTTCGCATCTGCCGGATGCGCTCGCGCATTTCGGTAAGCTCCGCTTCCCAAGCCGCGCGCAGCCGCGGATCGGAGAGGATCAGCGCGACGACCTGCGCGCCGTGCGAGCTCGGGTTCGAGTAGTTGGTGCGGATGACGCGCTTGAGCTGCGAGGTCACGCGCTTCGCCTCTTCCGCGCTCGCGGTGACGATGCTGAGCGCGCCGACGCGCTCGCGGTAGAGCGAGAACGACTTCGAGAACGAGCTCGCGACCAGGCACGGAACGCCCGCGTTCACGAGCGTCCGCAGACCCACCGCGTCGTCTTCGATGGACACGGCGAAGCCCTGGTACGCGAAGTCGACGAACGGAACGAGCTCGCGTTCTTTCACGATGCGCGTCACTTCGCGCCACTGCTCCGCGTCGAGATCGACGCCCGTCGGGTTGTGGCAAGAGGCGTGGAGCAGCACGACGGCGCCGCGCGGCAGACCGGAGAGCGTGCTCCGCATACCTTCGAAATCGAGGCCGTGCGTGGCCGGGTCGTAGTAGGGGTACTCGTGCACCGTGAAGCCGGCGGCTTCGAACAGCGCGCGGTGATTCTCCCAGCTCGGGCGCGACAGCCAGAGCTCGGCGCTCGGCGAGAAGCGCTTGATGAAGTCCGCGCCGAGCTTCAGCGCGCCCGTGCCGCCCAGCGCTTGCGCGGTGACGACGCGCCCGGACGTGACGGCTTCCGCGTCCGCGCCGAAGAGCAGCTTCTGAACTTGCTCGCGATACGCGGCCAGGCCGTCGATGGGGAGATAGCTCTTCGAATCCTCTTTTTCGTACCAGAGCCGCTCCGCTTCGCGGACCACGCGCAGCACGGGGATCTTGCCCGTCGCGTCTTGGTAAACGCCGACGCCGAGGTTGACCTTGTTCGGGTTCTTGTCGGCGAGGAACGCTTCGGTAAGGCCGAGGATCGGATCGGGCGGGGCGAGCGGAACGTCGGAAAAGGGTGAAAATGCCATGGCTTGGTTGCGCGCCGAGGAGGCAGGCCGCTGCCGCCCCTTACCGCGTTCGGGCCGCGCCGCCCACCCCGGCCGAAACGGAGCCTCCGAAAGCCCCGGTTTGTCCGCGCGATGCACTGGACCGCCGTCGAGGCGCGGCGCGTCCCACCCTCGCGCAAATGCTCGAAACGGCGAGCAATTCAGGAGGGACGGCGGTCGGCGGCCCGGGCGCACTGCCCGCGTCGAGGCCCACCGACCGGGCGACGGCTCGACGGGGCTCGCGGCGAGCGCTGCGGGCTGCTAGAAGGGGGCCGCTCTTTTCGTCGAGACGGGAGCGGCGCGAGCCGACCTCCCGGCAAAGCCGCCAGAACGCCGATCGGTCGAACCGCTCGGCGTTCTACAAGCCCATCGGCATTCTCGGGGGCGCTGTGAGCGCGGTGGGAACGGTGTGTCGTTCACGCATCGTGCGCATGATGGTGGAGGCGGTACGACTCCTCATCATTTCGAGTTTCGACATCGAATCTCGAAAGCGCGTGACTTTGCGTGCAGCGTTGCGCAGCGCGCGGTTTTTTGGGGCAACCGCTCGTCATTTCGGTCTTTGCGAGCACCACGAATGAAAGATTCTCGCGAGGTGGCCGTAACATCATCCTCGAGAGCACTCGAGGCTCGTTTCGAGTGACTTCTGCGTGGCTGTGGGAGAAACTCGAGGCCCGAACTTGCGAGGGCTCTTTCATTTGTCCGTGCTGAGCCGTTCCCCACGACTCGCGGTACGTACGCGGGATGGGAGTTCCTCGCGAATGAAGTGTCGCTTGTCTCGAAAAATCGTCGGAACCTCCGTGCTCGCTGCCATTTTTCAAATGGGTTGCAGCGGCGAGATTCTCGGAGGGGACGACCTGGTGAGCACGAACCCGAATCTCCCGGCCGATGGCAGCGGAGGAGTTTCGGGCACGGCGGGAACGGGAAGTGGAGCTCCGGGGCCGGGGCAGAAGCCGGGCACGCCCGGCACCGGCGGCTCTGGGAGCACTCCCGTCGGGCCGAACGCGGGCGCTGCCAACTCCGGGGGCGCCGGGCCGTCGAATCCGACGACCGGTGGGTCGAGCCAGATTCCGAGCGGTGATCCGACCAATCCTTCCGGCGGCGCGAACGGCAGTCCGGGCAGTGGCGGAGGCGTCGCAGGGCCGGTCGAGAGCGGCTTCGCCCGCCTCACGCGCGCCGAGTACGGCGCGACGCTTCGCGAGGCCTTCGGCGTCGATGTCGATCGCTCGCTCGTGCCGGTCGATGGTCGCGTGGGGCCGTTCACGTCCAATGCCGCGGAAGCAGCGGAGCCGGTCCATCCGTATCTGCTCGCCGCCGAGGACATCGCGACGCGTCTCGTGCCTGCCGAGCTCGCGGCGTGCTCGCGCACGAGAATCCAGCGGTGCATCGAGGACGAGTACGCCGGACCGCTCGAGCAGCTCTACCGTCGTCCGCTCACCGCGGCAGAGGTCACGGCGCTGTCGGACCTGTTCAGCAATCTCGTCGCGGCGGGCGCGAGTGAAGTGGATGCGACGCGGGCGATGCTGACGAGCGCGCTCGTCAGTCCCGATTTCCTCTATCGCACGATCTCCCGCCCGGGGAACACGGCG
>QGUH01000451.1 GCA_003242355.1 Pseudomonadota bacterium | reverse complement strand
GCCGAGCAGCACGTGGGCAACGGCATCGTGCTGCACATGCGCGTCATCAAGAAGGATGGCCGCATCCTCGAGCCCGAGCCGGTGGAGGGCAAACCGACGCTCACGATGCCGCACCTCGAGGTCGGCGATTACATCGAGACCGAGCGGATCGAGAGCTTCGCGGCCGACGATGGTGCGCCCGGTGAGCGCTACCTCGGCCCGCGCTGGTACTTCCGCGAGGAGAACGTCGCGTACGCGCGTAGCGAGTTCGTGATCCTGTCGCCGAAGAACAGGAAGCTTTCGATCGAGACCCGCAACGAGGTGCCGCCGCCCGTGATCGAAGAGCGGGGCGGCCTGGTCGTTCGTCGCTTCCGGGTCGATCACAGCCCGGCCGCTCCGGTCGAGCCGTTCGGCGCGCCCATCGCGGAGTTCTTGCCGAGCGTGCAAGTGGGCTGGGGGATCTCGCTCGAGCGCACGGTGGAGGCGATGGCCGACGCTGCGTTCGACCCGACGCCGAACGATCCGCGCGTCGTGCGCATCGCCGAGAGCATCGTCCGCGGCGTGCCCGAGACGGAGCGCGCCGAGCGCGCACGGCGGCTCTACCGCTGGCTCGTGAACAACGTGGAGGAAGGGCCGGAGAGCGACGGTCGACGCGTCATTCTGGGACGGAACGGCAATCTGTGGCGCGGCTACATCGCGCTCTGTCGAGCGCTTTCGATCCCGGTCTCGTATGCCGTCGCGCAGAGCCGCCTGACCCTGCCGCCGTCGGGCCCGCTCTCGGAGGCCACGCTGTTCTCGATGCCCCTGTTGCGCGTCGGCACCGAGAAGGGTCCGATCTGGCTCACGCTCGGCGGCAAGCACTTGCCGTTCGGCTACGTTCCGGCCGAGGCGCGCGGCATGCCGGGTCGCGTCTTCACGGACGACACGGTGGAGCAGGTCGTGATTCCGGCGGACGGAGCGGTGGATCGCGTCGTCTATCGCGCGAACCTCCGCCTCGAGCCGGATGGCGCGGCCGAGGTCGAGCTCGAGCACGTGCTCTACGGTCGTTACGCAGCAGGCTTGCGCGGCGCGCTCTCCGAGCTGAGCGAGCAGCGCCTGCGCGACGTGATCGAGTCGCGCCTCGTAGGCCACGCGCTGCGCGGCGCTCGGCTCCTCGATCACACGGTGCTCCACCTGAATGCTCCCGAGCAGCCGCTCGTGGTCCGCACGCGCTCGCGCGTGCCCGCCTTCGCCCACGTCGCCGGCGGCGTGCTCTTGGTGCCCCCGCCCTTCGCTCCGCGCATCGGCCAGCTCGCGGCGCTCCCCGAGCGCCACACGCCGCTCCTGCTCGTCGAGTCGACGCATCAGGAGGTCGAAGTGCGCATCACGCTGCCGCCCGGCGCGAAGGTTCAGGGGGCGCCGACGCGCGCGGAGCTCCGGGATGGCGAGCGGCAGGTCGTGATTGGCGATCGCGTCGAAAACGGCCAGCTCGTGCTCGAGCGCCGGGTCCTGCTCCCGGCCGGTCGCATCCAAACGGCCGCGTACCCCGCGTTCCTCACGTTCGCCCGACAGGCGGACGAGGCCCTGTCGGCGACGGTTCGCATCCGCCTGCCCGACCGCAACGCCACGGCGCGTCATACGCCGGCGCCGAACTAGGCCGTCTGGCCGCGAGCCCGGCCGAGCGCGTTTCATCCACAACTCTGTGGACGGCCTGTGGATAAACGGCCCTTGCGCCCCCTTGGGCGCTCGACCTCACCCGCTTTTTCCCGCCGTTCGGCGGGCGGCGCACTAGGATGCGCGCCGTGGCGCACGGGCGGGCCGTTCGTGAGTTTCCGTGGGACGCCCTCGACGTGACGACGCTCGCCGTCGAACGCCGCCTGCGCGGTGCACGGCGGGCCCTCGAGCGTTCCGTGGCGCCGGCGCAGCTCGCGGCGAGCTTGGGGCGCGTGATCGGAGCGCCGATCGAGATCGTCGTGCGCAGCGTCGATACGCGCGAGCCGAGCGGGCACTTCGCGCGCCTCGGCTTCGAGACCCCCGCGCGCGATGCCCGCTGCATCGTGGGGCTCGAGCCCCCGCTGGCAACGGCGCTGCTCGCGCGGCTGCTCGGGCAGCGCCCGCCCCTGGTGCCGGCGGAGCTCGCCCTCGAGCCCGCGCTGCTCGGCGCGCTTTCGGCGCTGGTCGTCGAAGCCGCGCGGGCCACCGGTGCGCGCGAGCCCTTGCGACCCGCGCCGGTCTCGCCGCTCGCCGAGCCCGTGATCGTCCATGCCACCGTGATCCTCGACGAACGCCCGTACGCGGCCGCGCTCTGGTTCGCGCCGCGCTGGCCGCACGACGCGGGGCCCACGGCCCATCTCCGCGACCTCGGCAACGTCGAGCTCGCGCTGCCTTTGGTGATCGGCGTCGCGCTCTCGACCCCGGCGGTGCTCCAAACGCTCACGCCCGGAGCCGCGTTTTGCCCAGGGCCGGGGCTTTGGGTGAGCCGAAAAGGCGAGGGGCGGGGAGCGCTGGTTGCCCCGACGAGTAGCGCGGCCGTTTTCGTCGAGGTCCGCGCCACCGGGGATCTCGTGCTACGGGAGCGCGGGACCATCGATCTCGCGGCCCCAGAGAAAGCCATGGCAAACGAGGAGCCCGGCGATACGCCCGTGGTCGAGCCCGCGGTGCTCGATGCTCCCCTCGTGGTGCGCATCGAGCTCGGAATGGTATCGATGCCCGCGCGCGAGTGGGCCGACCTCCGGCCCGGTGACGTGATCGAAACGCGGCGGCGGATCGGGGGCCCGGTGGTGCTGCGCGCTGGAGGCCGCGCGGTCGCTCACGGTGAGCTCGTGAACATCGACGGGGAGCTCGGTGTGCGCATCACGCGGCTCCTCCCGGAGGGATCCGAGTGAGCAGAGCGTCCCGCGCTTGCACGCTCGCCAGCATTCTCCTCGGGTCCATCGCTCTCGTCGCTTGCCGCAAGGCCCCGAGCTCGAACGACGCGGTGCCGCGCGCCTCGGTCGAGCCCGCGGAGGCCGCCCCCGTCGCGAGCGCACCGCCCGTGGAGCCCCCCTGGTACGTGGGAACCTGGTCCGGCGGCTACGAGGCCACTCTGCAGCCCGTCGAGAAAATGCCGGGAGCCGTGCGCGAATGGGCGAAGGACGACGGAACGCAGGCCTCGGGCAAAGGCACGCTGACGCTCACCGTCGATGACTCGGGCCGGGTGAGCGGCGCCTCCGAAGGCCCGCTCGGCGCGCTCGCGATCACCGGCGTCGCCGACGAGAACGCGCTCCGGCTCTCGCTCGCACCACGCGAGGAGGCCAGCGTGGGCGCGTTTCGTGGCACGCTCGTCGCAACGAGCCAAGGCGACGCCGTACGCGGCACGCTCAAGGCCGCTTCCGGCGACGGCCTCCTTCTCCGCAGCGGGGCCGTGGAGCTCCGTCGGTCACCATGACGCTCATCGAGAATTTTCGGGCCATCGAGGCGCGCATCGCGCGCGCCGCGCAGAGCGCCGGGCGTGACTCACGCGCGGTGCGCCTGATCGCGGTGTCGAAGGGGCACCCCGCCGCGGCGATCCGCGAGCTGTACGCGGCCGGGCAGCGGGATTTCGGGGAGAGCTACGCTCAAGAGCTCGAGGGCAAGGCCGCCGAGCTCGCCGAGCTCACCGATCTGCGCTGGCACATGATCGGGCATTTGCAGCGCAACAAAGCGCGCAGCGTGGTCCGCCACGTGACCACCGTGCACTCGGTCGACTCCATCGCGCTCGCGCGCGAGCTCGGCCGACGCGCGCAGGCGATCGCCGAGGAGCGCGCACGGCGCTTCGGACCGGAGCACGCGCGCCTCGACGTGCTCGTCGAGGTCAGCATCGCGGGCGAAGAGCAAAAGGGCGGAGTCGCGAAGGACGCGCTCGCCGAGCTCCTCGCCGCCGTCGAAGCGGAGCCCGCGCTGCGCCTCGTCGGCCTGATGTGCATTCCACCGCTCGTCGACGATCCCGCGGCGGCCCGGCCGTACTTCGACGAGCTCGCGGCGCTGCGCGACGCGCATGGAGGTCCAGAGCGGCTCCCCGAGCTCAGCATGGGGATGACGCACGATTTCGAGCAGGCCATCGCCGCGGGCGCGACGATCGTGCGCGTCGGAACGGCCATTTTCGGCGAGCGGCCGCCGCGGAGAGCCTGAGTGGCGAGCCGTCGCGCGCGCCCGCCCGAGCAGCCGGCGCTCTTCGACCAGAGCGCCGCCGCCGGTCCACGCCCGCTCGCCGATCGCATGCGTCCGCGCTCCCTCGACGAGATCGTGGGCCAGGTGCACCTGCTCGAGCCGGGCAAGCTCCTCGTCGAGTCGATCCGCACCTGTCCTTTATACACATCTGCCGCTGCCGCCAAAAGGGAAAGTGAAGATCCCGGGTGTCCGCGTTACATTAAAAAAAGAAAACAATCAGAACGTGCACTGCGATA
>QGUH01000450.1 GCA_003242355.1 Pseudomonadota bacterium | reverse complement strand
CTCGAACATTGCCTCCCCCGCCTCTCGCGAAACCGCGACGTCCCGAGCCGCGACGTGAGCATCCGCCTCCCCTGCTCCTTCGGTTTCGGAGGCCGCGACTCCAGGAACCGCGACGGTGGGGGGCGCCACGGGAGCGGGAGGCGCCGGTGCTCGTCCCGGCGGCGGCAGATCGCGCAAGCGACGGAGCTTGTCCGAAAAGGCCACGCCGATCAGCTCCTGGGCTCGATCACGGCGACGTTGCCCTCGCTCGTCGCCGCGAGCACGAGCCCGCTCGCGTCCAACGCGACGGCGGTCGCGCCGCGCCCGATCTGCTCGCAGCCGAGCACGCGCCCGGAGCGGGACACGGCGACCACGGCGCCGTTGACCAGCGGCACGTACGCGGTGCCCTGGGCGTCGAGCACGGGCGGAGCGCTGGCGCGCGACGGCAAATGAACGGCATAGCGCGCTGCAGTGCGCGCGCCGTCGTAGAACGCGAGCGTTCGATCATCGACGAGCAGCGCGAGGAACGCGCCCGCGGCAGCAGCGCTGCGCGCCCGAAGACGGAGCTCGGGGCGCCCGGTGAGCGAACGCAGCGTGTTGCCGGCCACGGCACACGAACGCTCGCCCGGACAGAGAAGGATTTGCCGCGGCGCGAGCTCGAGCGCGAACCGCCGCACGCCGCTCGGAGCGCTCACCACGACGAGCCCGCTCACGCTGGCCGCCACGACCGAGCCGTCGGGCAGGGCCGTGGGCAGCGCCGACCACGGGGCGTCCACCGCGATCTCGGTGACCCGCGTGCCGCGCTCGCCGAGCGCGAACAGGCGGCCATCGGCGCCGGCGACGTGCACGTGTCCCCGCCCATCGCGCACGAGATCTCCCTGGATCTCGACGGGCATCGGCGCGCGCCACGCGAGCGTGCCGTCTGGATTGAGCGCGAAAATGTGCTGGGTTGCCGGGACGAGCACGACGCCGGACCGCTCGACCAAGAGCCGCCCGGTCACGGCGCCCTTCACGGTGAAGTTCCAGTGAAAGCTGCCGTCCGGGTGGAGGGCGTGCACCTGGCCGTCGATGGTGCCGACGTAAAAGGCCCCTTCTGGACCGCGCACGGGAGGCGTGGTGGGCGCGCCCGCGTGGAAGCGGAACAGGACGCCGAGCGGCAGCTCCGTGTCGCAAACGCTCGGCGCCCGCGGTGCCGCCCGGCGCGCAGCGCTCGCGGCCGGAGCCGCGAGCGCGATGCTCAAGAAGAGACCGAGCGCACGCCGCACGCGGCGAGCATTTCGCGGTCGTTCGGGCTTCGCAAGCAAATCTCGCAGCTCCTTGGCCGGGGGCGCGAGCGGCGCCGCAGCATCCCTGCGAAACGCGCGAAACGAGCGTACGCTCGGCGAGATGGCGCTCACGGTGTTCGGTCTCACGGGAGGCATCGGCTCGGGCAAGAGCACGGTGGCGGCGCATTTCGCGAAGCGGGGCGTTCCGATCGTCGATGCCGACGAGTTGGCGCGCGAAGTGGTGCGCCCCGGCGCGCCGGCCCTCGAGGAAATCGTGCAGACCTTCGGCAGAGAGGTCCTCGCGGCCGACGGGGCGCTCGACCGCCGCGCGCTCGCCGAGCGTGTCTTCACGGACGAAGCCGCGCGAAAGCGGCTCGAAGCCATCACTCACCCGCGCATCGCGGCCCTCGCTCGCGAGCGTTTCGCGCAGCTCGAGGCCGAAGGGCACACGCTCGCCTGTTACGTGGTTCCCCTGCTCTTCGAGCGCGGCCTCGAGGACACGTACCGCCCGGTGGTCACCGTGGTGGCGAGCGAAAGGGCGCAGATCGAGCGCGCCGCGGCGCGCGACGCGGTGAGTCCCGCGCACGTCGCAGCCCGCCTCCGCGCCCAGCTCCCACTCGAGGAAAAAGCGCGTCGCTCCGACTACGTCATCGACAACTCGGGCTCGCTCGTGAACACCCTCGTCGAGGCCGACCGCGTGCTCGACGCGATTCGGCGCGCGCACGCCGGACCGCGAGCGTCCTAGAACGCCGATCGGTTCGACCGAGCGGCGTTCCAGCCTCGTTTCGTAGGGGCGGCACGCGCCACCCCTACCCGCCGAAGTGAATCAAGTGAGTTCGGCGGGACCCCTCCCCACGCGGGCACTCTGTCCGACGCCGTTTCCGCATATTTCGGCGCATTCCCAACCATTCGTCGCTCCAAATTGGAACCAGAGCGGTGGGCCCGAGATGGCGTTTGGCAGCGGCGTCTTCTGGGCGCCGTCCGGATCGGGCGGCGACGACGTTTGGCGCGCTCATTTGCTCGCGCGACGCTCGGCGGCGAGCAGCGTGTTCTCGAGCAGCATCGCGATCGTCATCGGGCCGACGCCGCCGGGCACGGGGGTGATCGCGCCGGCGACGGGCTCCGCGTTCGCAAAGTCGACGTCGCCGCAGAGCTTGCCGGTTTCGTCGCGGTTCATGCCGACGTCGATGACGGTCGCGCCGGGGCGAATCCACTCCCCGCGAATGAGCCGCGCCCGCCCGACGGCGGCAACGAGGATGTCGGCGCTCCGGCAGACGTCGGCGAGATTGCGCGTGCGCGAATGCGCGATCGTCACGGTGGCGTTGGCGGCGAGCAGGAGCGCCGCGACCGGCTTGCCCACGAGGTTGCTGCGACCGACCACGACGGCGTGCGCGCCGGTGACGTCGGGGGCGACCTCGGCGATGAGCCGCATGCAGCCGCGCGGCGTGCACGGAACGAGCGCTGGCTCCCCCGAGAAGAGCGCGCCCACGTTGAGGGGGTTCAATCCATCGACGTCTTTGCGCGGATCGATGGCGCGAATCACTTCGCTCTGCCGAATCTGGCTCGGCACCGGAAACTGGACGAGGATGCCGTCCACGTTCGGGGCGCGGTTCAACTCGTCCACGAGAGCGAGCAGCTCCGTCTCGCTCGTCGATGCGGGCAAGCGATGCACGGTGCCCGCCATCCCGACCTCGAGCGCCGCCTTCTCCTTGTTGCGCACGTACACGTGACTCGCGGGGTCGTCCCCGACGAGCACCACGTCGAGCCCTGGCGCGCGCCCAGTGCGCTCCTGGAACCGTGCCACCCGCGCCTTCACGTCGGCGCGCACCGCTGCCGCAATCGCCTTGCCATCGATGAGCCGAGCCATTGGCGGGCGCTTACCAAAGGCGGCAAGCGGGGTCCACTCGCCGCGCGGATTCCCCCCGCGGCGCGCGACTCCGCACGGGGTGACGGCTCGTAGTCCGCGCCTCGAGTGGCGCTTTTCAGGCAGCGGATTCGCTGCGCGCGGCGCGACGCTTCCGTGCACCACGACGCGCACCCCAGCGTGGCGCGACGCTTCCGTGCACCACGGCGTCGCGGCTCAGCGCAGCGCGACCTCGACGAGGGACACGCTGTCCGACGCCACGCGGATGTCCGCATGGCCCGTTGCCCCCTTCGAGAACGTGACGCGAACTTCGGAGCCGGGATACGCGCGCGTCCGCACGTTGCCGAGCACCACCAGGCCACTGACCCCCGTGCCCACGTCCTGATCGGTGAACGTGCCGTCGCGCGCGTAGGCCACCACCTTTGCTTCGGGAGCGGCCACGTGCACGCCCGAAGCGCCAGCCCCCGTGCTTCCCACCAGGAACAACACGGCGTGCCCCGCTTCACGGTCGAGCTCCACGGGAACCGTGAGCAGGCTGTAGATGAGCGTGAGCGTTGCTCGCGGCACCAGGCCCAACGTGACGTCGTCCTCGCCAGCGCTCACGGGATGCAGCGTGCGAAGCAAGCGCGAGGCGCCGCTCTCGGGGCGCACGCTCACCCAGATCGGGCTCGTGAGGCGGACGTCGGAGAGATGGAACGGATCGCTGCCGTTGAAGATCGCCGAGACCGTCGTGCTCTCGACCCCAGTGGCTTCGACCACGGCGCGCTCGCCGAAAGGACGGGTCACCGAGAAGCCCGTGTCGGAAAACTCAGTCACCGTCCCGCGGATTTCGACGCCCTCTTCGGAGGACGCTCCCGCGGTGCCCCCCTCTCCACCCCCCGGATCGCGGCCGACGGAGGGCGGTGGCGTCGAAGGCCGGCAATCGGGGTTGGTGCGCGGGCACTCGAACGGAGGCGGCCGGTCGTCGTCCGTGCGCACCGTGCAGGCGGTTGCGGCGAGCAGAAGCGAAACGACCCCACGCACGCGTCCCCTCATCCGGCGACCACGCTCCCCGTCGCGGTGGGAGGCTCGACCCGAGGCGGCTCGGGGGCCGCGGCGAGACGCCGGTGCAGCCACACCACCGCCGCGAGCACCGGCAGCGCGATGAGCTGCGCCGTGCTCAACCCGACCAGCGAACCCCGGCCGTGGGCGCCCCCGAACCCGATCCCGAAGCGCCAAACCGGGAACGGGCCGGGAACACCACGGAAAACGGGCCCGCCTAAGCCCTTTCTCGCG
>QGUH01000449.1 GCA_003242355.1 Pseudomonadota bacterium | reverse complement strand
GGCGCCGCAGCGCTTCCATCGCCACCTTGCGCTCGAGCTCGCTGCGCTCTTGCTCCGTGAGATCGCGGCGCTCCTCGACCGCGGTGAGCTCGGCCGTCCCGATGTTGCTCGTGAGGATCACGACGGTGTTGCGGAAGTCCACGGTGCGACCCTGACCGTCCGTGAGCCGGCCGTCGTCGAGCAGCTGCAGGAGCGTGTTGAACACGTCCGGGTGCGCCTTCTCGACTTCGTCGAACAAGAGCACGCTGTACGGCCGCCTCCGTACCGGCTCGGTGAGCTGGCCCCCCTCTTCGTAGCCCACGTATCCGGGAGGCGCGCCGATCAACCGCGAAACGGTGTGGCGCTCCTGATACTCGCTCATGTCGATGCGGATCATCGCGCGCTCGTCGTCGAACAGGAACTCCGCGAGCGCCTTGGCCGTTTCGGTCTTTCCGACACCGGTCGGACCGAGGAACAGGAACGACCCGATCGGACGGCGTGTGTCGCCCAGGCCCGCACGCGAGCGCCGCACGGCGTTGGCCACGGCGGTGAGCGCCGCATCCTGACCCACGACGCGCTTTCGCAGATTGTCCTCCATCGCGAGGAGCTTCTGCATCTCGCTCTCGAGCATCTTCGAAACCGGAATCCCGGTCCACTTGGAGACGATCGCCGCGACGTCCTCGTCGGTGACCTCCTCCTTCAGATAGGCTCCGTGCTTCTGCAGCTCGGTGAGCGCGGCGCGGTCGGCTTCGAGCGCCTTTTCGAGCTCGGGCACTTTGCCGTAATGAATCTCCGCGGCGCGTCCGAGGTCGCCCGCGCGGCGTGCGCGGTCCTCCTCGGTGCGGAGCTCCTCGAGTTGGGCCTGCCGCTCGCGGATGCGGACGATGACCTCCTTTTCGCGCATCCACTGCGCACGCATGCGGTCACGCTCGCTCGAGAGCTCGGCGATCTCGCGGCGGAGCTCCTCGAGCCGCGCCTGGCTCGCCTTGTCGCGCTCCTTCTTGAGCGCTTGCTCCTCGATGCGAAGCTGCAAAAGGCGGCGCTCGATCTGATCGATCTCCGCGGGCAAGCTGTCGATCTCCATCTTGATCTTGCTCGCGGCCTCGTCGATCAAGTCGATTGCCTTGTCCGGCAGGAAGCGGTCGGTGATGTAGCGGTTGCTGAGCACGGCCGCGGCGACGAGCGCAGGATCGGTGATGTGGATCCCGTGGTGGACCTCGTAGCGCTCCTTGAGCCCGCGCAAGATCGCAATCGTGTCTTCCACGCTCGGTTGGGTCACCATCACCGGCTGGAAGCGGCGCTCGAGCGCGGCATCCTTCTCGATGTGCTTTCGGTACTCGTCGAGCGTGGTCGCGCCAATCGCGCGCAACTCGCCGCGCGCGAGCGCCGGCTTGAGCATGTTCGCGGCATCCATCGCGCCTTCGGCGGCGCCGGCGCCCACGAGCGTGTGCAGCTCGTCGATGAACAAGATGATGTTTCCGCTCGCCGCCTCGACCTCCTTGAGCACGGCCTTGAGGCGATCTTCGAACTCACCGCGGTACTTGGAGCCCGCGACCATGCTCGCGAGATCGAGGGCGAGGATGCGCTTGTCTTTGAGCGACTCCGGGACGTCCCCCTTGGCGATGCGGTGCGCGATGCCTTCGGCGATGGCCGTCTTGCCGACACCGGGCTCACCGATCAGCACGGGGTTGTTCTTCGTCCGACGTGACAGAACCTGCATCACGCGCCGAATCTCTTCGTCGCGCCCGATCACCGGGTCGATTTTTCCGCGACGCGCCAGCGCCGTGAGGTCACGCGTGTACTTCTCGAGCGCCTGGAACTTACCCTCGGGATCCGGATCGGTCACCCGCTGCGACCCGCGGATCTCGGCGAGCGCGCGCATGAGCTTTTCGTGCGACAAGCCGTGCCGGTCGAAGACGGCCTGCACGTCCTTGTCGCCCTTCGCGCCCGCGAGCACGAAGTGCTCGACCGAAACGTAGTCGTCCTTCAGACGCTTCGCCTCGTCCTCTGCCTGATTGAGGAAAGGAGTCGTTCTGCGCCCGAAGCTCGGCTCGGCCCCGCCGGAGACGCGGGGAAGCTTGTCGATGCGCTCGGCGAGGTCGGCCGCGAGCGCACGCGCTCGTGCCCCCGCTCGCTCGACCAGCGCGGCGCCCACACCGCCTTCTTGCTCGAGCACGGCGACGAGAATGTGTTCGGGGATCAGCTCGGGATTGCCGCGGCGAGTCGCGGTATCGATGGCGGCGCGCAGGGCTTCTTGGCTCTTCGTGGTCAGGCGATCCAGGCGCATGGCAGGGCTCCGGGCAGCATCTTTCGTGCCATCCGAAACTAAGTCGTAAAGGTCGCCGATCAACCCCCGCACGCTTCGAGAGCGCAACCCCTCGCCCTCGCTCGCGCGCAATCCTTTCGTCGGCGCGCGCACGCAGTGATGGTCCGGCCCCCGAGAACGCCGTCACGGTGCTCCGCTGGAGGAAGAGAGGTGCACCCCTGCGTACGCGAGCCCGACGAGCGTGGCGACCGCCAGGGTGAACGCGAGTGTCTCGAACGGGCGGCGCGCCGCAGTCGTCCAGAGGTGCGGCTCTGGTCCGGTGACCGCGCGGCGTTTTCTGGGCGTGCTCGGGCGCACCACGGGCGGTCGCGACGGGGGTCGATCGGGAAATCGCACGGGCGCGGGACGATGATGGTCCGAGAGCTCGTAAAGCAGGCGCGGGAGCTCATCCGGCGGAATCGAAGCGGTGTGCTCGCGCCGGAGGTGCTCACGCCGGAGGGGTTTGGGTCGCTGAACGCTCGTCGGCTGATCGTTGCGCGGGTAGCGATGGCGCACGATCGCGCGCCGCCCCGCGAATTCGATCACCGCCGGAAGCTCGAGCGCGACCGGGCCAGTCACGCGTGTTCCCGCGACACGCAGCGCGCGTCCTCGATAAGCGGGCACCAGCCACACCGCATCCACACGGCGCTCGAGATAGAACTCGATGGGCGAGACCCCAACGCCGTGAATGCGCACGTCGGCGTAGCGTGAGCTTCCGACGGAAAACGCCCGATCTTCGTCAGCATCGAGCTCCATCAATGCGCAGGCATCACCGAGCTCGAGCTCGAGGAGGAGAGGTGCTCCCTTGGTGCGTGCGATCGCGGCTTCTGCCATGGACGGCCTCGGCGAGTGGCGGCTGGCGCGCTCAGGTGCGCACCCGCACGTGCCCTTCTGTTCGGGTCCATCCAGGCGCAGTTTCCTCCCAGCGAGCGCGATCGCGACGCCGGCGCTCTCCCGCCCCGCAATCGGCAGAGCCCGTCGTCCGACATCGCGACGCCATGCCGTCCCTCGCGAGCAGAGGGCGAGGCTCGCCGTGTCGGAGTGGATGCCGGCAGGCTCTTGGATTTCGGCGTCCTCAGGGAAGGTCGAGTCGTCCGCTCTTCGCCGCGTTCGCGTCTTGTTGCCTGCGAGCGTGGCGTGCTCCACGCGTTGCGAGCGTGGCGTGCTCCACGCGCGCGGACGCGAGTTCGTCTGGCGAACCGCGTTGGCCTCGACCGTTCCCTATCGGCTGGGCCGGGATCGAGTGCTCATGCCCGCGGAGGACGCAACGAGCGACCGCGACGCGACCGCGGACTCTTTCCGTTGCTCGATGCAGTTCCGCGATCACCGAGCATCGAAATCACGTCATCCCAACGGTCGGGCCGCTTCATGAGGGCTCCGAACAGTGCGGGAGGCAGGTGACCGGCAGCCGCCATCCAGCGATACCGTTCCACCCCGTTAACACGGAGGAATGCGGCGATCTCTTCGAGGCGCGAGATTCCGATCCCCTTGCAGAGCCCCGACTCCAGCATCCCGACGTAGCTCCCGGAACGAACCCCTAGCTTGCGTGCGAGATCCTTCTGGGTGAGCCCTCGGTCCATCCGGGCGGCGCGAATGAGCTGTCCGATGCGTTTCGTGCCTTTGGCCATCAGTCCCGTGCCACTCGACAATTCGGCATTCCCTCCTCACGGCCGAGCGGCCCCTCCTTTCTACGTGTCGGCTCTGTCTAACCTTTCTGGAGCGTCGATGCTGGCGCTGTTCGAGCTAGCCGCCGCTCGCCGACGCAGAATACCCCCATGCGATTGCGTTGAGTAGCCGGAATGAACCGGCCGTGTGCATTTCTTCGGCGGCGCCCGCTCCACGGCTGTTTCGACGCTCTGCGCACGCGCCTTTCGGCCAGCGCGAACGCGCTCAAATCCCGCGTAGTTTTCGCTTCTTGCAGGCGTCTCGCGGCCTCCCGTTGTCAACGCCCGCACACACGTGTGGCGAACCTGCACTCTCCTCCCAGGGGTGAGCACACGCCACGATGCGCGTCCTCGGGGTGGGCCTCGCCATCCTGCTTTTCCACATCCCGGGCCCCACGAGACGTCACAAGATCCCGTAGCCCGCCTTCGTCTTAA
>QGUH01000448.1 GCA_003242355.1 Pseudomonadota bacterium | reverse complement strand
GGTTCGATTGTGAGAACGCGTACGTGCGCCTCGCGCCGGGGCTGCTCCGGCACGAAGACTTCCACAATACGGAACGCTACGTTCTCGAGCGGAATCAGGTCCTTCCGCTCCGGGGCTGCGGACCGGTGCGCGTGACGGTGAACGGGAAAGCGTTCGGTATTCAATGGTCCCCGGCGCCGATTCGAAGGTTGGGAGCGTTCGTTTCCAGAGACGACTTGGAGGAGGACCGTCAGCTCGTTTTGATCGAGGAGACCAAAGACGGAATCGGCTTGCGCTATGGCACGTTCACCGAGCCGCTGGTGCTCGCCGAGCCGCTCGCGCCGCATCCGGAGAGCGAGTGCGCCATGGCTCACGTGCCGCGCCTGGAAACGACGAGCCTGCCGAGCCTGACGGGCCGCATCGTCGAGAAACGGGTGTTGAGCGGAGGGTGCATCGTGCTGACCGTGGCGGACGCCGCCGCGGACCCCGGTGGTGGCGAGCCGTCCACCACCGACGGGGCCGGCGGCGAGCCTTCCGTCGAGAACGGCGAGCCTTCGAGTACGGACGACACTGGCGCGCCCTCTCTCGACGAAGGCACTGGTAGTGGGCGTTCCGCCGAGGATGGCGCCGGGGGCGAGCCTTCAGCCGAAGACGACGCTGGTGGCGCGCCGCCCGCTGCCGAGGGCGCTGGCGGCAACGCGTCCGTCGACGACGGTGCGGATGGCGAGCCGTCGGCTGGTGGCGCGCCCTCTCTCGACGAAGGCAGTGGGGGTGGGTCTTCCGTCGAGGACGGTGCGGGTGGCGCGCCATCCGTCGGCGACGGCACCGGGGGCGAGCCGTCCGTCGAGGGCGGCGCTGGCGGCGAGCCGTCTGCCACGGGCGACGCCGAGAACGAGCCCTCCGGCGCGAACGAGCCCGCCGGTGTGTCGTCCGTGGAGCAAAGGACGATCGTCCTCTGCATTCCCGAGAGCGAGTTTCCCTTCGTCGTTGGCGACGTCGTTCGATTCTCGTCGAATTCGGTGAAGAAGGTCGATTCGAATCTCTCGCTCGGTTTGCGCATCGGCGCGGCGATCTGGATGTGGGAGCACGAGTCCTTGGTCGACGCGGATTGTGGGCCCGTACGCGATCCGTGTGGCGCCGTCTGGCAGCCGCTCGACTTCGTCGTGAACGGCGAGGTGCTTCCGCCGGGAGAGCGCCATCGCGTGGCGACGGTCGACTATTATCTCGCGCGCGCGTTTCGACCGATCATCACGGTTCCTAGCTGTGGTCCAGGGCTCACGCATTCTCATTCTCTCCCCGCGAACAACTATTTCGTGGAGCTCATTTACGTGCACGGGCGACCATGACGCATCTGGGTGATTGGCAAACCGCAATCCTTCGGGCGGCAGCGGCGTTCGGGCTTCTGCTGAGCATCGCCTGTAGCTCGGAGCCGGAGGAACCCACGCTGAGTGGGGAACCGTCGCGCAGCGTGACGCAGGGCGGGCCTCAAGACATCGGTCAGTTTCGAAGGATCGTCGAGACCAACGGCGTTCCGGATCCCGAGTTGCTCGACGAAGTCGGCTTCTTCGCGGAGCACGCGGTCGACTTGCCCGAGGCCGAATGCGGCCACGCCGTTTGCGTGCACCCGATGCTGGCGGTCGCTCCGCGTTTCGACGGGGGCAACTGGTCGATGGCGTTCGTGGGCCTCAACACCGCGGTCGATCCGGCGACCCTGCCGGAGCGGCCCCGGCATCTCATCGTGATCGCCGAAGGCTTGAACACGCCTCCCGATTACCCGTTGCCGAGCTTTGCGGACGTGGCGGAGGTCATCGCGCAAGCGCTTTCGCCAGAAGATCGCGTGAGCGTGGTCTTCACCTATTCGCCGCCCATCCTCGGGCACGTCGCCGAAAAGCCGAGTGCGATCGCGACGACCGAGTTTCCGGAATGGCCGCCGTCCAGCGAGCCCAGGCCGAATCCCTCGCCGCAGCCGTACGAGGCGTTGGTCATTGCCGGCGACATCGCGCGCAGGAGCGAGCTTTCGGAGTACGGCCACCGCGTGCTCTGGTTCACGCGCGGGAATCTCGGTGGCATCCGCTCGCCCGAACGGTATCGAGGCCTCGCGGAAGATCTGGCAGAGGCGGAGGTCGCGATCACCGTGTTCGGGATGGGCCGGGGGTATCGCCGGGAGGTGCCCGCGGCCATCGCGGACATCACGTCGGGCAACCACTATTACGCCGAGTCCCCGACGGACTTGATTGCTGCGGTGAAGACCGAGGCCGAGACGGGATTCTTGCCGCTCGCGCGCGACCTCGAGCTCTCGTTCGAGGCGGCTCCCGGGTACCGAATTGGCAACGTGTACGGCGCGCGACGCGCCGTGGTCTCCGGAAATACCGCGCGCTTGATGACGCCGACCGTGTTCATCGGCGCTCGCAAAGGCTCGACGGACGTGGGTTCTGGCCGTCGCGGGGGCGGCGGCGGATTCTTCGTGGAATTCTTGGCGGACGCCGAGCCCGGCGCTCGCTCGCCCGCGCCGGCCGACGTGTTCACGCTCACCACGCGGTACGAAGACGCGCGCACCGGCGAGCGCGTCGAGCAATCGAGCACGCTCTCCACGCCGCTCGGTGTCGGCCAGAGCCCGGCCCCCGAAGAGCCGTTCTTCAGCGACCCCGAGCACGCCAAGCCGTTCATGATGTTGAACCTGTACCTGGCGTTGCGCGCCCAGGTGACCCTCTTCCAGGCCGGAGACTGCGCCGGCGCGCTCGCCATCGAGCCCATGATGGCGCCGGTCTACGACGCCTGGAAATCCAGCTTCGACGACCCGGACATCGACGCCGACTTCACGCTCTCGACGCGGCTGTCTCACACGATCAGCCGCCTCTGCGCGCGCGTTGCTCCCGCACCCCCGTTCGACTTCGGAGGCGGCTGCATGTACCCCTCCCTCCGGTTCTGGTGAGCGCTGCGCCCGCGACGCGTCGTCGTAACGTCGCGGGCTTCGGCGCTGCGTTCTACCAAGTGCCCTGATTCGGCATGGACGCCCAAGGCTCCTTTTCCGGTGAGCGCTGCGCCCGCGACGCGTCGTCGTAACGTCGCGGGCTTCAGCGCTGCGTTCTACCACGTGCCCTGATTCGGCATGGACGCCCAAGGCTCCTTGGGCGGGAGGGCTTCGCCGTTTTGCAGCAGCTCGATGGAGTGGCCGTCGGGCGACTTGACGAACGCCATGTGTCCATCGCGCGGCGGCCGCAGGATATCGACGCCGGCCGCCCGCAGGCGCTCGCACGTCGCGTAGATGTCGTCCACGCCGAACGCGAGGTGTCCGAAGAAGCGGCCCGTCGGGTACGGCTCCTTCTGATCCCAGTTGTACGTGAGCTCGACCTCGGCAGGATCCTCGGGGTGGCCGCTCGTCAGATACACGAGCGTGTAGCGCCCGCGCTCATCGACGTGCCGCCGCGCCTCTTTCAACCCCAGCTTGTTCACGAAGAAGTCCAGCGCGACATCGAGGTCGCGCACCCGGATCATGGTGTGCAGGTAGCGCATCGTTTCTCGCCTCGCCCCAAGAATGCCTCCAAAACGCGGAGCGCACCAACCCCCGCGCGTTCACGCCACCGGCCTCCCCTGGCCGACATCCGGTGCCGTTTGCGTGCGATCCGGCATACTCGGAAGTGGGCTAAGCACGATCACGTGCTCGAAGCACGCTCCTGCTCGCGTATCACGACACGCGCTCGAAGCGCGCTCCGGCTCGTACACGTACTCGAAGCGCGCTTCGGCTCGTGTATCACGACACGTGCTCGAAGCGCGCTTCGGCTCGTGTATCACGACACGTGGTCGGAGGCTCCGCCGGCGGCCCTCTCGCGACACTCGAGCGCCGTCGCGAGCTCGTCGACGACGCGCCGAACGCAAGTCAGAGCCATTAGCCTCCGACCGCGCGTTCGCGGGCGGCGGTGAGGATTTCGTCTTCGGCGAGCTGGCGGGTTTTCATGAGGGAGGGATGGGCTTTGAGCTCGATGGCGTCGCCGGCTTGGATTTTGAAGAACTCGCCGGTCTTGGCTTGGGCGAGCTTGGCGTCGACGCGGGTGCGGCACTCGCTGAGCAAGGGCTTCATCTTTTCGACGGCGGTCCTTTCGGCGACCCTGCCGACGAACCACGTTTGGATGTTGTCGCGGCAGCGGTAGTCGAGATCGCCGGGGCTTTGCGTGGCGAGGAACACGCCGAGGCCGGCGGAGCGCGCGCGCTTGAGCAGATCGAGCATGGGCTCTTTGGTGGCGGGCTTGCTGAGCGCGGGCAGATAAATGTCGGCCTCGTCGAGGAAGAGCGCGGCTTGCAGCGAGTCGGCGGGGCGACGGCTTGCCCAACGGCTGAGCTCGCCCAGCAAGCGCGCGACCCAGAAGTCGATCGCCGCGACGTCGCCGAGGAACTTGGTGCTGATGATGGTCAGGCGCGTCTTGTCG
>QGUH01000447.1 GCA_003242355.1 Pseudomonadota bacterium | reverse complement strand
AAATTTGGTTCCTTTATTCCGGGGCGGAGGCCCCCCCCGCCAAGTTTTTGGCGCTCCAATGGCCGTGCTCTTCGATCCCAGGAACCAACGGTCGCTCGGCGTCGGGCCGGAGCTCATCATCGGGCGCGCGTGGTCCTGCGGGCTACGGCTCGACCGCCCGTACGTCTCGGCGTGTCATGCGGCGTTGCGGTGGGCAGGCTCCCATTGGGAGCTCCGGGACCTCGGGAGTCGCAATGGCACGTTCCTGAACGGCACTGCCCTGCAACCCGGACGCGAGTACCCGCTCGTGCGAGGCGTCGAGCTCGCGTTCGGCCATCGCTCGGAGTGCTGGCAGCTCACCGACGACGGCCCTCCCCAGGCGATGGCGATTCCGCTCGACGGCGGCGATCCGTTGGTCGTCGAGAAGGACGTGCTCGTGATGCCGTCCGATCAGACGCCCGAAGCGAGCCTTTATCGCGATAGCGACGGCACGTGGAAGCTCGAGGATCTCGAAGGCAACTTCACCGTGCTCGAGAACAACAAGATGTTTCAGGTGGGCGCGCGTCCCTTTCGGTTCTCGTGCCCCGAGAGCGTCGGCTCAACTTCCGCGGGGAGCGTGCTCAACCCGTTTCGTCCGGTCACGTTGCGTTTCGCGGTGTCGGCCGACGAAGAGCACGTCGAGCTTTCCGCCATTTCGGGCGATCGCACCTTCGAGCTCGGCAGTCGCGCCCACAACTATCTCTTGCTGACGCTGGCGCGCGCCCGGCTCGAAGATCTGCGCTCAGGGATTCCCGAGGCCTCGAGTGGATGGATTTATCAGGACGACTTGCTGCGCGGCCTCGACACGACCTCGACCCAACTGAACATCGATATTTTCAGGATCCGCCAGCATTTCGCGAAAGCGGGCCTGCAGGACGCATTCAGCGTGATCGAGCGCCGGCCTCGGACGCGTCAGCTCCGCATCGGGACGAGCAACCTCGAGATCGTCAGGCTCTGAGCTCGATTTCGAGCACACGCGGGAAACGCCGAACGGGGGAGCACGAAATGCGCAGGGCACCGGGCCGTGCGCGCCTCGTACGCGGCTTCCCCGGGAAGCGTCGCGGCATCGGCGGTGAGACCGGCGGCCAGCGCCGAGCGGTGGAGGACGCGCAGAACTGCTTGGAAAAGCTGGGTCGAACCGCGGGCGTGTGCGGGGAGGAGCCCCGCGGAATTCGCCTCGGCGGGGGAGAAGCGCCGCGAGCGGTCCCTGATTTCGGCCTTCCTTGCGCATTGGCCTCTTGGCCGAGGTGGGCAAGGCCGTGGGGCTCAGGGCTCGAAAGGGGAAATTTCCATGAGGACACCTGAAGTTAGGGCGTGGCGTCTTGCGCCGGTAGCGGGGCGAGCCCTCGCTGTCATCGGCTGTAATTGCCTGTAATCGACGAGCTTTTCTCTCCGCGGTTCCATGGGGGGCAACTCCCGAGGCTTTTTGCCCGGGGGCACAACGGAGCGGAGATGAAGCACTTCGACCAAGCGGCTGTTGAGTTTCCCTTGACCGAGCTCTGGGACCAGCTCGTCTGTGGGCGAGTCCACGTGGTCGACACGTTTCATAGCGAGCAGTGGTGCTACTTGCTCCTCGAGCTTCGGCCTCCCGACGATCAGCCGCGGCGGCCGCCCTCGGAGCGCAAGACCGAGATGCTCGCGCGCACCCTGCGGGGCGAGCGCCAGAAAGCGGTGGCGGTCGACCTCCGCCTGGCGCCCTCGACGATCGCGCTCACGGTATCGGAGTGCTTGAAGAGCATGGGGCTCGACGGGCGCGCCGCGCGCGTTCCGATTCCGCTCGTGATGGCGGCTCATGCGCTCACGGGAGAAACCCCGTTCACCCATGGCCGCGCCAGCGAGCTCGCGCTCGACCTGCCCGGTGTGGCGGATCTGCCTCCGGGCGCGCTCCGCGCGGGCGGCGGGCGCCCCTGCCGCGTGGTGAGTGTTCCGCGCCCCGATACCGAGCTCGGCTCGATTCTCTCCGGCGCCGAGCATGCGGTGGCCCGATTGCTCGTCGAAGGGAAGAGCTATACCGAGATGGCCTGGCTTCGGGGCACGTCGGTGCGCACGGTGGCCAATCAGGTCGCGTCGATTTTCCAGAAGACGGGTGTTTCCGGCCGTGCCGAGTTCCTGAGCGCTCTGGTGCGCAAGCAGAAGCTGGTGCCCCGCGGGACGACGGAAGCCGATGGAGCATCGGTCGGTGCGCGTCGTACGGTGCCGTGTCGACCGGCTCCTACGGTTCCTTCGATCGTTTCGCAGCCGCCGCGGCGTGAAGCGAGCAAGCGGTGGGAAGGTTCCCCGCGACGTGAGGGGGCCCCCACCACCCCGAACGGTCCGAGCAGCTCGAGCCTCGAGGTCTTCTGAGCGCGATTCACCCCGCGCACGGGCGCGTTCACCGAGGCGAGAGCGACGGCGGTTGGGAACGCGCCGCGCCATGCGGAAGACGGCGTGAAACGGAGCGCCCGCCGGGAGGCCGTCGCATTCGTTTCGGCGGGGAGGGGTGGCGCGTGCCGCACCTACGAAACGAGGCCGAACGCCGATCCGTCACATGGGTCGGCGTTCGAGCGCGGGCAAGGTGACCTCGCTCCCGAAGGGGGCCAGACTTTACCCGATGTCTGGCATTGCGACGGGGCCGACGTCCGCGGGCGAGGCCCAGCGATTCGGGAACGACGGCCCGAGCGCCGGCGACGGAGCAGGGCGCCCAACGGGGGCAGAGCGCGGAGACGGCGCGGCGCGCGTTCCGCACGTGATCGTGATTGGCGGTGGCTTCGGCGGGTTGCGCGCGGCGAAGCGACTCGGATCGCAGCCGGTGCACGTCACCGTCTACGACCGCGTCAACTACCACCTTTTTCAGCCGCTCCTCTATCAAGTGGCGCTGGCGAGCCTGGGAGCGTCCGACGTTTCCGTCCCGATCCGGTCGGTTCTGAGCAAGTACGAGAACATCGAGGTGGTTCTCGGCGAGGTGGTCGACATCGACGTCGCGGCGCGCCGCATTCGGCTGCGCGACGGCGCCGAAGACGAATACGACTATCTGATCGTCGCTGCCGGGGCGAAAACCAACTACTTCGGTCACGACGCGTGGAAGGAGACCGCCCCGGGGCTCAAGGACCTCGACGACGCTTACGAGATCCGGCGCCGCGTGTTGCTCGCATTCGAGGCTGCGGAACGGGCGGCAACGCCCGAGGAGCGGGAACGGCTGCTCACGTTCGTGGTCATCGGTGGCGGCGCGACGGGCGTGGAGCTCGCGGGGGCCATCGCGGATCTGTCGGGAGACATCCTCGATCGCGAGTTCCGACACCTCAAACCGGGGATGACGCGCGTCGTGCTCGTCGAAATGGCCGATCGCATTCTGTTGCCCTTCGAGCCGAAGCTCTCGGAGAGCGCCGTCGAGCAGCTGCGATCGCTCGGCGTCGAGGTGAGGACGGGAGTACGCGTCACCGCGCTGGACGACCAGGGGGTGTGGTTCGGAGACGAGCTGTTGCCCGCAGCAACGGTGCTCTGGGGAGCCGGCGTCGCGCCGAGCCCGCTCGCGCGGGCGCTCGGCGTCCCGCTCGATCGGGCGGGGCGGGTGATCGTCCTTCCGGACTGCTCGATACCCGGGCATCCGGAAGTGTTCGTGATTGGGGACATGGCGGCATTCGTGCCCGAAGGGGAAACGAAACCATTGCCCGGCGTGAGCCCGGTCGCGATTCAGCAGGGCCAGTTCGTGGCGGAGACGATTCTGCGGGATCTGCGGGGAGAGCCGCGTTACCGATTCGAATACGTCGACAAGGGGATCATGGCGACGATTGGTCGAGCGCGCGCGGTGGCTCAGCTGCGCAAGCTCAGCCTCTCCGGTTTCCTCGCCTGGCTCACCTGGGCCATCGTCCACCTCTGGTACCTGGTGGGGTTCCGGAACCGGATCATCGTCTTTTTGAACTGGATTTGGGCGTACATCATGTCGAAGCACGGAGCGCGCGTGATCGTCGGCCCCTCCACGTTCCGCCCCAACGAGCTCCGCGCGGTGACGGAAGCGCGCCGAGCTGCGGAGAGCCGGCCCCCGGCGGCGCTTCGCGAAGAGCTCCCTCGAAGCGCGAGCCCTTGATCCGCGCACCGGGACGGCGCTCCTTCGGAGTGACGACGAACCGACGAGTGCGCGCTTCGACACCGATCGAGGGGCCGCAGCAAAGACGGCTGCCCACACACATCGCGCCTCCTGCCACCAACGCCGACGTGAAGCGCGCGCCGTCGCTTTCGCCAGCACGAGCGCGAAACGGCCGAAAGGTGGCGCTTTCCGAGCACAGCGGCGAGCAGCGGTGCAAGCTGTCGCGGCGCCGCGTTTTGCGGCGTGCGCGCGCGGCGTGATCGACGCGTGACGGGGGGTGACCCGGGTGGGCTCGGGCTTTGCAGAGCTCGCCCGCCATGAA
>QGUH01000446.1 GCA_003242355.1 Pseudomonadota bacterium | reverse complement strand
GTGGAGCAAGCGCGTTCCGAGGCGGCTCGCAAAGCTGCCCGGCAGGCTCGCGACCTCGGCCCGCGCGACGAGCGGCGAAAGACCGTGGGCCCGTGCGAACAGATCGAGCCCCGCCAGGCGCGGCGGCACGGTGAGCCCGAGCGCGCGCAGCGTCGTCACGGTCCAGTCTTCGGGGCCGGTCGCGACCTGCACTTCGCGCCCGGCGAGCGCGCCGCCCGGCAGCTTCATCACGAACGGCAGCAGCAGGCGGTCCTCGGTGAGCGGGCCCTGCGGATCGAAGGGCAAGTCCGGCGGCCCCCCGGGCCCCACGTCGCTCGTCACCACGAACAAGGTTTCGTCCCACACGCCGCGGTTGCGCAGCAGCGCGACGATGCGGCCCAGCGCGGCGTCTTGCTTGATGAGCACGGCCTCCGAGAGCGCGGAAAGCCGAACCCAGTCGTCGTCGAGCAACCGCCGCAGCGCCCGCTGCTTGCGCGCGCGCAGCGCCCCGATGAGGATGCCGCCGCGCCGCGGATCGAGGGTGCCGGAGTACTCGGGCGGGCGGAGCTGCAGCGCTTCTTCCCGGCTCACGTCCCACGGCGGGTGCGCGCCCCGCGCGTGGATGACGACCAGGATCGGCGTCGGGCGACCATCGAGCTCGCGGTCGAGCCAGCGCTCCGCCCGCGCCATGGGCTCGGTCGCCGGAAGGTCCTTCACCGGCGAGATCGCCTCGTACACGTCCCACCCCTGGTCGAAGCCGAAAGGCCGGAACGAGGTCGGCACGCCCGTGAACAGCGCGGCCCTGCCGTTCGCCTCCTTGACGATCTCGCCCACGGTCCGGAGCTCCGGAGCGAGCCCGTGGTGCACGTCCTCGAGACCGTGCGCGCGCGGAGGCAGCCCGGTGAGCAGCGTCGCAAAGGAAGCGCTCGCGACGCTCGTGGGCGCGCGGTGGCGACCGAACGCGACGCCACTGCGCGCGAGATCGGCCAGCGTGGAGAGCTTTCCGGTCGGGCCCCAGGGCGGAACGAGCCGCCGATCGACCGACGCGAGCACGACCAGCACGACGACGCGCGCCCGCGGCACCGAAAGCGTCGCTTCCTCCCGCCGCACGAGCACCGGATCGCCGAACGCGAGGCGCCCACCGTGGGTCGAATCGATGGCCGCGAACTCGAGACCGAGGATGCCGGGACCGTGCGCGCCGAGGTCGATGGTGACGGGGGTCCAGGCCGCGCTTTCGCCGCCAGAGACCTTGCGCGTCTGCAGCACGAGCGGCGGCTGCCCGTCCCGCAAGGCCCGGATTTCGGCGACGCCGCGGCCGCCGCCCCACTGCCCGATCGAGAGCTTGAGGCGCGAAGCCTCCGAGGGCCGAAGCCAGCAGCGCACCGCGCTCGGCGCCCGCAACACCAGGCTCTTCTTCGGCACCCGGTCGAGCACCACGTCGGCGACGATGTCCTCGTTGGTGGGGGCCGCGTAGCTCGTGGGGTCGGGCTCCCGCTCGCCGATGCGGAGCCAGTCGATCTCGGCGACCGGGCCCTTCTCGTCCCGTGGAATCCCGCGGAACCGGAGGTGCACCCGGTGCCGCCCCGGCTCGAGAGGCATCCCCGCACCCGGCGTGGCGACGATGCGAATGTCGTCCTTGGGCAGCCGCACGGCGCCGAGGGCCACGTCGTCGATCGAGACGTGCAGGAGCCGCGCGGTGCCCTTGGAGACCCGCAGGCTCACCATCGGACGCTCGATGCGCTCGTCGAGCCAGAAGTCGAACGACAGCTTGTTGGTGAGCACGCGCTCGAAGGTCGCGCCGTCCCGATCCACCGGAACGCTGTCCGTGAACGGACCGAACGAGAAGCCGCGGCGAGCGTTGAAACCGGGCGTGCCGAGGTCGAAGAGCAACCCGCGGTGCACGACCTCGCACGAGGCCAGGCGCGCGAGCAGCTCTTGCCGCTCGAGCGCGGGCACGGGCGCGGGCGCGGCCGAGGGCCCACTCGGCGGGCGCGCTTGCTCCGCGCCGGGGTCGCGCTCTTTCGCGCGTCGGCACCCCAGCGCGAGGAGCGCCCCGCAGACGATCAGCGCCGCACGTCCCCTGCCCGTCACGGCTGCGGTCCAGCGCTGCTCACGCGCACGCGCCGCCCGAGCGGAACCTCGACCCGCACCGTGGCGCTCTCCGCGCGGCGGACGATTTTGACCTCGTGTTGCCCGGGCGCGGTCGGGACGAGCCGCCGTGGCCCCGGGCCAACCAGGGTGCCATCGACGTAGATGGCGTCCCCGTCCGCGACGGCTGCTTCGATCAGCCCCTGGTCCGCGCCGATCTCGACGCCGGGTTCGAGGTCCAGAACGGCCGTCTCGAGCGCGAGCCCCGAGGCGGGCGCGGGGGTCGCCACCGCTTCGGCCCGCGATTGCACCTTCGCGGGAGCGGGCGGCGCCGCCGCGGCCGGCGGGGTCGCGGGCTCCGACGGGGCGGCGAGCGGCGCGATCACCCACTGCACGGTGCCGTAGGCGAGCCCGAAGGCGAGCGCCGAGAACACGAGCGTGCGCGCCATGCCCCAGCCTTCTTCGGCGGCTTCCTCTTCTTGGGGCGGCTCGTCGCGCGCCTCGTCGCTCGGCTCCTCCCGAGTCGGCTCCTCGCGTGCCGCGTCGCTCGGCTGCCCCCGAGTCGACTCGTCGCGGTCCTCGCGTGCCGACTCCTCGCGCGCGGGCTCCTTGCGAGCCTCGCGCGTCGGCTCGTCGGGCTCTTCCGGCGCTTGCTCCTCGCGGCTCGGCTCGGAGCCCCGGCCGGATTCCGGCGCACGCTCCGCCGCCGCCTCCGATGCGGAGTCGGCGGCTGTAGGAGCCGCGGTCGCCACGTCGGCCGCGGGCTCGGCGGCGCTCGCGGCGGGCACGGTGTCCGGCGAGCTCTCCGGCTGCTTCCGCGCAACGACCTCCTCGGCGCCCGGAGCCGAGGCCGCTTCCTTTCCCGACGCGGGCTCCTCTCCCGTTGCCGAAGCCACCGCGACCGGGGCCGAGCCCTCGTCCTTTTCCGACGGGGGCTCCGCGGCGAGAGCCGATGCCGCGCTCGCTTCCGCCGGAGCCGCCACCTCCGTCGCCGCCGCGGAGGGCTCGGCCGCGCCCTCGCCCGTGCGGGCCGACTCGGTCAGAGCGCTCTCCGTCGGGGGAGCGGGCCGGGTTGGAACCTCGGAGGTCGGCTGGCTCGGCGCGAGCCCGGACTCGGTGCGGACGGTGTCGAGCAGCGGCGCCGCGTCCTCGGCCGGTGGAACCGTGGTGGCTTCCGACGGCGGCACGCTCGGAGCCGTAAAGCCGCCACGCGACGTCTCCACCGCGGGCTCGATGTCCGCGAGGTCCGCCTCGGCTGCCGCGACGAACGCCTCGGCGACGTCGCCCGTCATGGGCTCCGCTTGCGGATCCACGCCCGCGTCCGCCGGCGTCCTCAGCGCGTCCGCGGGCGTTCCCAGGGAGAGCGTCGAGACGTCGACCGGCAACCGCGCGACCTCGGGCGGCAAGCCCGCCACCTCGGGCGGGCGCTCGGAGGGCTCGAGCTCGAGGCTGAAGGCGATGCTGTCGCTCGCCGCGGCCGGGTCGGCGGCGACGAGCGGCGAGGCCGACCCCAACCACGCCGCGTCCACCGCGGGCTGCTCGACTCGGGGCGCGAAGCCCTCCGCGGACCGCGCCGCGGGAGGACGGGAAGACTCGACCGCCACCGCGAGACTCGGCGCCGGCTCGAGCCCGACGGGAGGCGACAGCGAGACCGGGCCGTCCTCGCGTTCCACGGCGACGATCGCGCCCCGCCGAGCCACGTCGGAAAGCGCGGCCTCGAGCATGCCGAGCGACGCCTCCCCGGAGAGCAGCATGTCGCGCGGGGACGCCCCCCCTTGCACCCGCTCGATGAGGCGACGCACCGACACGGGCGTGCACTCGAGGTACCGCCCCATCGCGTCCGCGTCGATGCGCACGCGAACCACCTTGGCGAGCGCCTCGGCGCGCACCGCCGCGAGCGCGGCGCGCGCCTGCCCGATCGGCTCCGCGAGCAACTCCTCGAGGGGCTGGTCGAACTCGCGCCGGCACGGCGACGACTCCGGCTGCACCACGAACCGCCCCGCGCTCACACCCAGCAAGCTCGCGAGCAACCGCGCGCCCCGCTCGAAGGTGCCATCGGCCGCGCTCCGCGTGACCGACCGCACCCGTCCGTCGCGCACTTGCACCTCGTGGAGGTAGGCGGCGTCACGGAACGAAACCGACGCATCGGGCACCGTGCGGCACACGATCTCGAGCAGAAGCCGGGGCGTGAACCCGTCGAGCCGGCCGCGCACCTCTCCGCCCATCGAAAGGCGCTGCTCGACGCGCGCCCGCGCCACCAAAACCTCGCGCACCCGTTCGAGGATGGTCGAGGCCGCGGTCTCCTTCTGGAGGTATCCGTTCGCCGTGGCGCCGAGCTCGCGC
>QGUH01000445.1 GCA_003242355.1 Pseudomonadota bacterium | reverse complement strand
CTGCCCAGCAGGTGTTCGCGCTTCGGCGAGCAGGCCGTACGCCGATGCCGTCCAGACGCGATCGGCGGGAACTCCCGAAACGCGATTGACGGCGCGCACGGCTTCGGCATCCGGAGCGTGGTGGAGGCACACCATTCGACGGCGATCTCTCGAGAGCAGCGAGCCGACGTAGCGTACCCCGTGCTGTTCGAGGCACCAGGCGACGCGTTCTTCCGTCCTCTGAACCGCCTCGAAATCCACGGGCGCTTCGAAGGTCCGCTCGACGACCACGAGCTCGAGCGGCCCGCTCGCTTCGAGCGCGGACGGATCGGCCGACGCGTTCATCGGAGGATCACGAGGGGGAATCGGCACGCGTTTCGAGCTCCTTCGCAGCGACTTGCAGATCGTGGAGGGCGCGGCGCGCCCTTTCGGAGAGGTCTTCGGGCGAAAACGGGCGCGTGCGCTGCAACAGATCGCGCGCCCGCGTTTTCTCTCCCGTGGCCAGTGCCGCGCGGACGGCTTGCCGGAGCGCGAGCACGAGCTCGCTCTTCTGTCCGAGACGCTCGGCGATTCCGAGCGCCTCTTCGGCGCGCGCTCCGGCCTGCGCGGAACGACCGCGACGGTTGTCGATCTCCGCCGCGCGCGTGAGCGCATACACGAGACGATGCTTGGCGTCCGCGTCGCGCAGCGCGTCGAGCGCGGCCGTCAGCGCTTCGTCCGAAGAGTCGTCGCCCAGACCGAGCGCCACGAGCGCCGAAAGCACGCGCGCGAACGGCAGCTCGCTGCCTTCGCGCAGGCGTTCGCCGAGGCGCAGAAGCTCGCGCGCCAGCGTGTCCGCCGCGCCGAGGGCGTCTCGTTCGAGCTCCACCATCAGCCGGTGTTCCAGCGAGCGGAACTCACCGTCGCGATCGCCGTTGCGCCGGGCGATGGCGCGCGCCTCTTCGAAGAGGCGCGCCGCTTCGTCCCAGCTTCCCTGGTGGAGGCGCAGCATACCCACCGCGTCGGGGATGGCGACCGACTCGATGCCGGCGCGCGCGGCGCGCGCGTTCGCTTCGAGCAGCAGCGCTTCCGCGTGCGGCAAGTCGCGGCCGAGCAGCGTGAGGCAGCGGGCAGCCTCGGCGAGCGCCAGCGTGCGCTCGGCTTCGTTCGCGCCGCGGCTGACGCGCTCGGCCTGGAGCATCGCCCGTTGGGCGTGCGTGAAGTCGCCCTGCTCCCAGCGCAGGTAGCTCGCCAGGTGATACCCCAGGCGCGCGTGCTCGGGGCAGCCGAGATCGAGCGCTTCTTCGGCGAGCGCTTCGAGCGCCGCCGCCGTGCTCTGCAGATCGTCCGGGCGGCACGCCGCGAGATCGATCTCGTGGAGCTCGAGCGTGCGCCGCACGCGCTCGACGCGCGGAAGCTGCTCGACCAGGCGGAGCCCGCGGCGCGCGAGCGTCGCTGCCTCGCGGTTCGCGAACAGACGCAGGCAGCGCCGGCCCGCGCGAACGCACGCGTCCGTCGCCCGCTCTGGATCGCCGGCAATGGCTGCATGGCGGACGAGATCGGAGACGGCGCTCTCGTCGTCGGCTTCGTGCTCCGCGAGCATTTCGGCGAGCCGGAGGTGCATGAGCTTGCGCCGGGGCTCGGAGAGCTCGGCGTACACGGCTTGTCGGACGACGTCGTGCGCGAACTCGTACGCCTCGCCCGCGCGGGGACCCTTCTCGGCCTGGCGCAGCATGCCGTGGCGCTCGAGCGTCTCGAGGGCTCCGACGAGCGCTTCGGGGCTCAACCCGCAAACGCGCGCAAGGTGACGAACCGGGACGGTGGCGCCCGACACGGCGCACCAGCGCAGCACCTCGGCCGCCTCGAGCGGCAGGCGCGCGACGCGATCGCGAACGAGCTCGCGCAAGGAGCGAGACAGCATCGTCCCACCGTCGTTCGGCACACACGAGAGCTCGAGCGCGTAGAGCGGATTGCCGGCGCTCGCCGCATGAACGCGGTCGGCATCCGCGTTCGAGCCGACCGCGCGCAAGAGCTCCGCCGTCGCGGCCGGATCCAGCGGCGAGAGGAAGAGCTCCTCGAGCCGTTGCGTGCGGCGCAGGGCGCGCAGGACGCGGTCGATCGACGGATTGTCGGCGAGCTCCCCGTCGCGCGCGGCGAGCGCGAACAGCACGCGGCGGTGCTGGTTCATTCGAGCGACGTAGTGCAAAAGCTCGGCGGACGCCGGATCGCACCACTGCAGGTCGTCGAGCACGACGAGCACGAGCGAGCCGTGCGCGCGGGCGGAGACGAGATCGGAAACGGCACCGAAGAGACGGTCGCGGCTCGTCGCGCGCGCGGTCTCGCCGAGCTCCGGCAAGAGCGGCGAAAGCTCGGCCCCGAGCACGTCGCCGAGCACGTGTCCGGGGAGACGGCGGAGGGCGTCGATCCACGGCCCATAAGGGCGCGTGAGCTCCGCCTCGTAGCTGCGCCCTTCGAGCATTACGGCGCCGTGCGCGCGGGCCAGCGTTCGAAGCTCTTCGAGCAAGCGCGTCTTGCCGATTCCCGGCTCCCCGAGAACGAGCAAAACCTCGGCTCGGTGCGCCGCCTCGACGCGCTCGAGGCACGCCGCGAGCCGCGCGCGCTCCGCCTGGCGCCCAGCCATCGGCAACAGGCCGATGCGCGACGGCGGCTCGGGCTCCACGAGGGCGGGCGTCGCTGCCCGGCTCACGCTTTCGTGCACGACAACGCCGTCGGGCCGCGCGACCGCAGCGCGCACGCGCTCGACGTCTTCCGGTCGTCCGAGCTCGGCGAAGAGCTTCTGCGAGGCTTCGACGTACAGCTCCATTTCGGCGACGTGTCCGGTCGTCGCGAGCGCTCGAATCAATTGCGCACGAGCCGCCGCGTCGAAGGGCTCGATCCGCACCAACGTGCGCAAATGCGGGAGGCTCGCCGCGGAGTCCCCCTCGAGGCGCTCCACGAGCGCGCGGAGCACCTCTGCATGGGCCTTTCGCGCCGCCTCGCGCTCGGCGACGCACCAGGCTTGGAAATCGTCGAAATCGGGGAGCTCGAGCCCTTCCAGGAAATCTCCGCGAAAGGCGGCCGCGAGCTCGCCGAGCTCGGCAGGGTGCGCCCCATCGAGCCCCAGCGCGATCCGTTCGCGGAGCGCGCACCAATCGACGATCGCCCCACGGGCTTCGAAGCGCACGCTTTCGCGATCGGCGACGATGCGCGCCGCATTCTCGCCATCGACGAGCGCGCGTAGCTTGCTCAGGCTCCAGCGCAGCGCACCCTTCGGGTCGTCGGTGACGTCCCAGAACAGCGAGCACAGACGCTCGCGACGATGGGGAGTGCCCGTGACCGCCAGATAGCAGAGGAGCGCGCGTGTCTTCTTCGACGGCGGAAGCGCCACGGGCCGCCCGCCACGCCACAGGGCGGGCTCGCCGAGCACCGTGAGGCGCAGGGCGTCCGGCGCCTCGGGCCTGCCCCGAGCACCCTCGGGGATGAGTCGGATCTCTGGGCGGTCCGTGGTCATCGAGCACCCGGGCCGCCCACGATACCACGCAGCGCCCCGGGGGCCCGCCCGTCGATTCCACGCTCGATACAACGCCCGTTTCCACGGGGCAGGGAGAGGTTCGGCGTGGAGGGCGAAGCGCCCTCGAGGAGAAAATTCATGGAAACGGTTTCGTACACGTACGAGCGAGTGTTGGCGGATGCGGCGAAGGTCCACTGGGACGTGGACGATCTCATCGGCGGGGAACGCCGCCTCGATTTCAGCCGGCCATTCCTTCCGGATTCGTTGGCGCGGGTCCAGAAGCTCGATTTTTTGACTCCCTTCGAGAAGACCACGCTGAACCAGATCCGCAGTCACGGATATCTGTACATGTTCGGGCTGGTGGAGGAGTTCATCCTTCCGTTCGTCCTCGATCACGCCCGGCCACACCTGCACGGGGGCAGCGCGCGCGTTCGCGCCCTGCTTCGATTCGCGAGCGAAGAGGCCAAGCACATCGAGCTGTTTCGTCGCTTCCGCGCCGAGTTCACGGCGGGCTTCGGGACCGAGTGTCCCGTCATCGGTCCTCCAGAGGCGATCGCGCGCACGGTGCTGAGCCACCATCCGCTCGCCATCGGCCTCCTCACGCTGCACATCGAATGGATGACCCAGCGGCACTACGTCGACAGCGTGCGGGACGACGCCGTGCTCGACGCTCAGTTCAAGAGCTTGCTCAAGCACCACTGGCTCGAAGAATGCCAGCACGCCAAGCTCGACACGCTGATCGTCGAGAGCATCGCCGCCACCTGTACGCCGGCGGAAATCGATCAGGCCATCGACGAGTATCTGCAAATCGGCGCCTTCTTCGATCAGGGCCTCGCGCAACAGGTCGATTTCGATCTTCGAGCGCTCGAAGAGGCCACGAAGGTCGGGCTGAGTGCCGAGAAGCGCAACGTGGTCCGTGAGGTGCAGCACGGGGCGCAGCGCGGGCCAGGCCTTTAAAA
>QGUH01000444.1 GCA_003242355.1 Pseudomonadota bacterium | reverse complement strand
GTCCGGGTGCGGATCTCGTCGAGCGGGCCGTCGGCGACGACGCGCCCCTTGCTCACGATGATCGCGCGCGCGCAGGCCTCCTCCACCTCGGCCAGGTTGTGGGTGGAGAGCAGAATCGTCCGGTCGCGGCCGATTTCCTTGATGTACTTGAGCACCTCGGCCTTCTCGTTCGGGTCGAGGTCGCTCGTCGGCTCGTCGAGGATGAGGATCGGCGGGTCGTGGATGAGCGCCTGACCGAGGCCCACGCGCTGCCGGTAGCCGTGCGAGAGCGTGCCGATGTCTTTGCCGAGCGACTGCGCCAGGCCGCACACCTCCACCACCTTTTTGAGACGAGCCTTGAATTTCGACTCGTCGATCCCGCGGATCTCGGCGGCGAAGCGCAAGTAGTCGTACACCGTCATGTCGGTGTACAGGGGCGCACGCTGGGGCAGGTAGCCGAGAGCCTTTCGGACGTCGAGCGGCGCGTCGAAGACGTCGTGCCCATTGACCTTGGCCGTCCCGGACGTGGGCGAGATGAAGCACGTCAGGATGCGCATGGTCGTCGATTTCCCGGCCCCGTTCGGGCCGAGGAAGCCGACCACTTCGCCGCGGCGGACTTCGAAGCTCACCTTGTCGAGCGCGCGAACGGTGCCGAACCGCTTGGTGAGCGCGCTCGCCTCGATCATGACGTCGGTACTCATCCGACCTCCCATCGTGTAGACCGCCCCGAGGGGCGCACAGCCAAACCTTTTGCCACCTGACCCGAAGCTCGGGGCGCGGAGCCGCGGCATCGTAGCGGTGAGGCGATCTCTGTCAACGGGGTGCCCTCCAGCAGAACGGGTCGGTCGGTCACGCGCACAAACAGTCGATCCGAAAACCTATTCCCGAGCTCCCACATGCCCGCCGCGTTGCCCCGTCTTTCGGCCCGCCGGTCATGCACCGCGTCGGGCTCCCGGGAGCGCCGTGAGGAGCGGCAAACGCTGCTAGAGGAAGGTTCGGCGTCGAGGCCCGAGGACCGAAAGGCGCTATGGTTGCGCGATGTTCGGTCGATTTCGAAAAAGCGCCGCGCCACGCGAGCCGACGGGCGGGGAGCGCCTCGAAGCAGCAGTTCGGAACGCGCTCCCGGACGCCGATACGGAGACGATCCACGTCGTCACGGCCATGGCCGGGCTGCTCGCGGCCGTCGCCTATGCCGACCGGACCTTCTCGGACGCGGAGCTCGCCCGGGTGCGCCAAGAGCTCGGACGCATCCATGGGATGACGAGCGCCGGGCTCGACGCGATCTGCAGCGTGCTCGAGCAGCACCTCGTCGAATTTTCCACCCTCGAAATCCCGCGCTGCTGCCGCACCCTGCTCGACCTCGCCGACCGCGAGCTCCGCGTGGAGATCCTCGAGGCGCTCGTCGCGCTCGGAGCCGCCGACGGGTCTCTTTCGACCCCCGAAACGAACGTGCTCCGCCTCGTGACCAAGAGCCTCGGCCTCTCCCAACAGGACTACAACGAGGCCCAGCGCCACTACCGCGAGCGCATCGCCGCCATTCCCAAGAACGACTGACCGCTCACTGCCCACGCCGCTGGCAGGCTCCGTTCCTCCTCGACTCGGGCCCAGCGCGCGCAGAACCACGGAACTCCCCGGCTCGGGCAGCGCGACGAACGACGGACGGCTCGCCGTCGCGCCCGATGGCCGCTTCCGCCAGGAATAGGTCCGGCTCTGCTTCGGACTGCGGCGCTCTGGGTGTATCCTGCGACTTCATGGTGCACTGGAGGTCTGTTTGGTGGTGTTTACCCTTCGCTCTTTTCGTCGCGTGTGGCGACGACGACGAGCAGAAGGGCGTGACATTGCAGGGGAGCACGGCGTGCGAGCGATGGGCGTCGCTCGCCGAGGCAATGGGATGCGCTCCACCGGATGAGTGCTCGATCCCACCCCAGTGCGAAAATGTGGCCCGAGCCTGGGTCGACTGCGCGGCGACGGACCGGGAGCACTGTTACTGCGAATCCGACGACGGCGACCTGAACTGCGAAGGCTCGTTCAAACCCAACGAAGGCCCCGCACGGTGCATTGCCGAGGAGAAGGCGCTGCGCGCCTGCCAGCCCGACTGAATCACGGCACGCGGATTGCTTTGGGAGCCTGCGGAGGCGCATCGGCGGAGCCGGGAGAGCCAGCTCGAGGGGCTCGGCGAGACACGCGACCTCAGGTTTCCTGACGAAGCGTACTGCGCTCCCGGGCGAAGCGTCGATCCCAGGCGAAGCGTCGCTGCACCCGATTGCCGTAACGAGTCTCGCCGTTTGGGCCGTTCGCGCTCGGCGCCTGGGCCATCGGCCGCGCCGAGGCACGCGGTCAGCCCGCGGTGTAGCCCGTGACGAGCGCTTGCGACAAGAGACCCCAGCCGTCGACGGCGACGAACAAGAGGAGCTTGAACGGCAAGCTCACTTGCGTCGGATTGAGCATCTGCATGCCGAGCGCGAGCAGGACGTTGGCGACGACGAGGTCGATGATCAAAAACGGTAGGTAGAGCGCGAAACCGAGCTTGAAAGCTTCGAGCAGCTCGGTGACCACGAACGCCGGCACGAGCACGACGAGGTCGTCGCGCGCGACGCCGTCACGACTCTCCGCGGGACGGGCCGCGCGCGCCATCTCGTAGAAGCGCCCCCGCTCGCGCGGAGACGCGTTGGCGTCGAGGAAACGGCGCAACGGATCCCGCGCCGCCTCCACGAGCCCGAGCACCCAAGCGCTCGTGCCGCGCTCGGCGTCCGGCGCGAACAACGGCTCCGCCCGCTCGGCGATACGCGCCCCGACCGGCGCCATGGCGAGCACCGTGAGCGCGCCCGCGAGCGCCATGACCACGAGGTTCGACGGCACGTTTTGAGCGCCGATGGCCCCGCGCACGATCTGCAGCACCGTGGAGATCTTCACGAACGCGGTGAGCGTCATGAAGGCGAAGGGCAAGAGCGCCACCGCGCCGAGCACGACGACGAGCGCGATCGGGCTCGCGAGCAAATCCTCGGTCCGCGCACCCGATCCACGTTGCGCCCACGCCGGCGCGCTGGTGAGCCCGGCAGCGAGCGCGAGCCCCCACCGGAGCAGACCGCGCGCGCGGTTACGGCGCATTCCCCGTCCCTCCGCCGCGGTCCGCGTTTCCGCCGCGGCGCAGACGCTCGAGGATCTCGCGGAATCCGGGCGACGGCTCCTTCTCGAGCGCGTCGGGCCCCAGCGAATCGAGCGCCCCGCGCGGAAGCTCCCCCAGCTTGGAAAGCCCGGCTTCGCTCGCTCCGACCACGTAAATGACGTCGGCGACGCGCACGAGGTAAATCGCGCGGCGCGCGTCGAGCGGGAGTCGGCCCGCGAGGGCGAGCGGCCCGCTCGGACGTCCCACACCGGCACGGCGTGCGAAATAGAGGACGACGACTGCGAGCGCCGCCACGGCGAGCAGCGTAACCAGGGTGTCCACCACGTACCGCCCGAGCGGCGTCATTGCGCGCCGAGGGTACAGCGGCGCGCGCGAGCGTGGCAAAACGAATCGCTGCAACTGCGTTGACGCCTGCAGCCACGGTGTCTATCCACTCCCCCATGTTGGTGGGAACCAGGGTCTCGCTCCTCGACGCTTGCGTCCTTTCCACGACGGTTTTTCTCGCGTCCTGCGCGGGTAACCAGCCTCCGCCCGAAACGGCCCCGCCGCCCGTCGCCGAGATCCCGCCGGCGCCCATCGAAACCACGACGGCGCCACCACCCGAAACGACGCCGTCCGAAGACGGCGCGCCGACACCCGAGCCGCCCGCGGCCAAGCCCGTCGTTCGCTACGAGGGGCTCTCCACGCCCGAAAGCGTGCTTCACGACGAGGCGCAGGATCGGTATCTCGTCTCCAACATCAACGGCTCGCCGCTCGAGAAAGACAACAACGGCTTCATCTCGGAGCTCGCCCCCGATGGCTCCGTGAAAAATCTCCGCTTCATCGCGGGCGGGGAGAAAAAGGTCACGCTGAATGCGCCGAAGGGCCTTCTGCTCGTGAACGACGTGCTCTACGTGACGGACATCGACGTGGTCCGCCGTTTCGACGCGAAAACGGGCGCTCCGAAGGGCGATATTGCCGTGCCCGGAGCCCACTTTTTGAACGATCTCGCGGCGGCTCCCGATGGGCGCGTGTTCGTCTCCGATAGTGGTCCGAAGATGGAAGGACCCGGCGCCGTGTACGTCATCGACAAGGCGGGCAAGGTCAAGCCGTTCGCGACCGGAGAGCTCGGCGCTCCGAACGGCCTCTGGTTCCGCGACGGTCGTTTGCTGGTGGCGACCATCGGCAGCAACGACGTGTACGAGCTCGATGCCTCGGGCAAACGCACCGATCTCGCCAAGCTCCCGAAGGGCGGGCTCGACGGTATCGTTCTGCTCGCCCCGGCCAACCCCCTCATCTCCATCTTGGAAGGCCCCGCGTGGCACCGCGAATACCAGGCGGCCGC
>QGUH01000443.1 GCA_003242355.1 Pseudomonadota bacterium | reverse complement strand
GTCGGATGATGCGCGAAATCGTCGTAGACGTGGATGCCGCGCGTCGCCAGGATTTGCTCGGTACGCCGCGCGGCATCCACGTCTACGACGATTTCGCGCATCATCCGACCGCCGTTCGGGAGACGCTGCTCGCGCTTCGCGCGCGTCATCCCGAAGGACGCCTCATCGCCGTGTTCGAGCCGCGCAGCGCAACGGCGTGTCGGAAACTCCATCAAGACGACTATCCGCCCGCGTTCGCCGCCGCGGACGTCACGCTCCTCGCCCCGCTCGGTCGGGGAAACCTGCCCACGAGCGAAGTGCTCGACGTCGAGGCCGTTGCCGCGGCGATCCGCACAGGCGGCGGGGTCGCCGAGGCGCTCGGGAGCCACGAGCGGATCCTGGAACGGGTCGAGGAGCTCGCGCGTCCCGGTGACGTCGTGGCCCTGCTCTCGAACGGCGCCTTCGGCGGGGTTCCGCGGCGGCTCCTCGAGCGCCTTGGCGCGTCCGGCTGACGTGATGTACGAAAACTCGCGCAAGGAGACGACCCCGTGAGCTGTCCGTGTGGAAAAGGCGAAACGCTCGAAAGTTGCTGCGGCCCCTACCTCGAAGGCGCTCGGCGCCCGGAGACGGCAGAAGCGCTGATGCGCTCGCGCTACACGGCGTTCGCGACCGGGAAGGTGGATTACATCCTCGACACGCACGATCCGGATCGCATCTCGGAGGTCGACCGCAAGGGCACGGAGGAGTGGTCGCGCGGATCGGAGTGGCTGGGCTTCGAGCTCGTGAGCACCGAGCACGGCGGCCCGGACGATGACGCGGGCGTGGTCGAGTTCGTCGCGCGCTACAAGGTCAAGGGCGTGACGATCGCGCACCGCGAGCGCGCCGTGTTCCGCAAGCACCACGGGCGCTGGGTCTTCGTCGATGGGCAGCCCGTCAACCCCCCGCCCGTGCGCTACGAAAAGCCCCGGCCGGGGCGCAACGATCCGTGCCCGTGTGGGAGTGGCAAGAAGTACAAGAAATGTCACTTCTTGCAGGACGGATGAGCGAGCCCCACCCCACGCTGTTCGAGGAGCTCGGCGGCGAGCCCGTGCTGCGCCGAATCATCGATCGCTTCATCGATCGCGTGTTCGACGACCCGATGATCGGGTACATGTTCCAGCGCGCGAGCCGAAAGCGGATCAAGGACATGGAGTTCGAGTTCGCCGCGCGGCACCTGGGGGCGCCCATCGAGTACACGGGCCGGCCGCTCGAGGCGGCCCACCGCGCCCACACCATCTTCGAGGGCCACTTCAACCGGAGGCTCACCCTCCTGCGCGAAACCCTCGAGGAAGAGAACGTTCCCGAACGCGTCCGGGAGCACTGGATCGCGCACACGCTCGAGCAGAAGCCGCTTCTGGTCCGCGGCCCCTGTAATGAATAGAGCGACAAACGCTTAGGAACGCGCCCAAGGTCGCGGAAACCAGCGTGGAGCGAGCTTGGGCCCGCGCTCGGGCTCCGTGCCGGTGTGCGCGCGCGGTTCTCGGGCGAGCGAAGCCCCGCGATGGGCTCGGTGGGCCCGTTCGGCCGCACGGGGGGCTCGGCGCGCCCAAAACGATTGTTCCTGCGCAGGGGTGGCACTAGCGTGAGCCGTCGTGGTGGCCTCGGTGGAGGCCGGAGAGGCGTGAGATGGAGAAGATCTGGTTGCGGAGCTATCCGAGAGGCGTGCCGGCCGACATCGATCCGGACCGCTATTCGTCCGTGGTCGATGCATTCCACGCGGCGTGCAGGCGATTTCGCGACCGGCCCTGTTTCACCAACATGGGGGTTACCCTCACGTTCGGCGACCTCGAGCGGTTGACCGGGCGCTTCGCCGCGTTCTTGAAGAACGAGCTCCGGCTCGAGAAGGGCGACCGCATCGCCATTCAGATGCCGAACGTGCTCCAGTACCCGGTGGCGCTGTTCGGGGCGTTGCGGGCGGGCCTGATCGTGGTGAACACGAACCCGCTCTATACGGCGCGCGAGATGGAGTACCAGTTCCGCGACGCGGGGGTGAAGGCGGTGGTCATCCTCGCGAACTTCGCGGACAAGCTCGCTTCGATCCGCGCCAACATCGGCAACCCCTACGCGATCGTCACCGAGCTCGGCGACCTGTTCCCGACGGTGAAGCGCGTCGCGGTGAATGCGGTCGTCAAGTACGTCAAGAAGATGGTCCCGGCGTACTCGTTGCCCGGAGAAATCCCGTTCCGCTCGACGATCACGGGCAGCGGGCGCTTCGAGGACGTTCCGGTGGGTCCCGAGGACCTCGCGTTTTTGCAGTACACCGGCGGCACGACGGGCACGGCCAAGGGCGCGATGCTCACGCACCGCAACATCGTGTCCAACATGGAGCAGGCCGCGGCGTGGATGGGGCCGCGCTTCATCGAGGGCGACGAGCGCGTGATCACGCCGCTGCCGCTCTATCACGTGTTCTCGCTGACCGTGAATTGCCTCTTGTTCATGCGGTACGGCGGCGAGAACCTGCTCGTCACCAATCCCCGCGATTTCCCCGCGTTCATCAAGCTTTTGCGCACCGAGAAGTTCACGGTGATGACGGCGGTGAACACGCTGCTCAACGCCCTGATGAATCAGCCCGGGTTCTCGGAGATCGACTTTTCCAAGCTGAAGGTCACGGTGGCGGGTGCGATGGCGCTGCAGCGCAACGTGGCCGACCGGTGGAAGAAGCTCACGGGAACGGACATCATCGAGGGTTACGGCCTCACCGAGGCGTCGCCCGTCGTGTGCTGCAACCCGCTGGACGGCACCGATCGCGTCGGCACCATCGGGTTGCCGTTCCCGTCCACGGAGGTGCGGCTGCTCGACGAGTCGGGGAACGAAGTGCCGGTGGGGCAGCCTGGCGAGCTCACGGTGCGCGGTCCGCAGGTGATGAAGGGCTACTGGAATCGCCCGGACGAGACGGCGGCCGTGCTGCGCGATGGGTGGCTGCACACCGGGGACATCGCGCAGATGGATGCCGATGGGTTCCTGCGCATCGTCGACCGCAAGAAGGACATGATCCTCGTCTCGGGCTTCAACGTGTACCCGAACGAGATCGAAGACGTCGTGTGCCAGCACCCGGACGTGGCCGAGGTCGGCGCCGTCGGCGTGCCCGACGAGAAGTCGGGAGAGGTCGTGAAGATCGTGGTCGTGCGCAAGCGCCCCGATCTCACCGAAAACGAGCTCATCGAGTTCTGCCGCACGCGCCTCGCCGGCTACAAGGTCCCCAAGATCGTCGAGTTCCGCGACGAGCTGCCGAAGACGAACGTCGGAAAGATCCTGCGGCGCGCGCTGCGCTGAGGACACCGATTCGTCCGATAGGGGGGGACGGACGCGCCGTCCCTCCCACGCGGGCACCGAGCTCGCCTATCCACACACCGATTCCGCGGCAAGCGCTCGCAGCGCCGCTTGCGGAGGCGTGCACGTCAGTTGCCGTCGCGGACGCGCTCGAGCAGGGCGAAGACGCGGTCGAAGCTTTCGCGGCGGCCGAGCTGCAACAGGTGACCGCCGCGGAAGGCGAAGAGCTCGGCGCCGAAGTGGCCGGCGATGCGCCGCGCGTGAGCGATGGGCGTGATGCGATCGGCGCGGGCGCCGACGACGAGCACGCGCTCGCGCGGGACGCGAGAAGACCGTGCGAAGGGACTCACCACGTGGTGGACGCGCTCGAGCAGCGCGTGCAACGTCGCGACCTCGTCGGGAGAGCCCACGAGAAAACCCTGTTCGCGGCTGAAGTCGGCCAGCGACGCGAGCGGGATCACCGGCACCACGAACGCGAGCCGCGGCTCGAGCGTCGCCGTGAGCGCGGCCGTGTATCCGCCGAGGCTCATGCCGAGCAGGCCGACCGCGGGGTGCCCGCGCTCGTAGAGCGCGCGGATCAGCGTGCGCAGGTCGAACACGGCCTGACGGAAGCCCTCGTTGGTGAAGCGCGGGTCGATGCCGGGAAACTCCGGCGCCTGTCTTCCTTTCGCGGCGCGAACGCCGTGGAACGGCAGCACGAACAGCGCGACGTCGAAGCCCAGCCGATCGAGCTCGTCGATCGGCCAGATCCGCTGTTCGAGCGCGAAATGGCCGGACATGAAGCCGTGGATCAACACGGCCACGGGACGCGGCCGGGCGCGCGTGAACAGGCGCGCGGCGGCGACGCAGTTCTCTTCCGTCTCAAGATAGCGCTCGGCGAAGGGCGCGAGGAACGGCCGCACGGTGCTCGGCCAGGCGAGGTCGAGGACGCGGCGGCCGCGATCGTCGCGGCTCTCGCGCGACAGGGGCTCGATGGGCGGTGGCTCTTCGTAGAACGCGGCCGGGTCGCAGGCGTACTCGCGCGCGAGGCGCTCCAAGAACGCGACGCGCCCGCCGTGGGACAGCGTGAGCCGGGACGGAGCGCGCCGCGAAAGCCCCGCTTCCAGGGCCGGCCCCTAATAAACATCCCCGACCCCACAAAACGGACCAAAAC
>QGUH01000442.1 GCA_003242355.1 Pseudomonadota bacterium | reverse complement strand
AGTTGCCCTGCATGAAGAGGTTTCCGCCGCCACGGCTGGCCCTCCCAGGCCCGTGGCCACGCCGGTTTCCTCGGTGCGCTCGGCCACCTCGCTCGTGTACTTGATCGGGCCCAAGAACTCGCGCAGGTCGTCCTCGCTCTTGATCGTGCGCGGCGTGGTGTCGCCCTCGGCCACCTTCACCGCGACCCCGCGGATCACGCTCGCGATCGTGCGCTCGAGGTTCCGAACGCCCGCTTCGCGGGTGTAATGCTCGATGATCTCCTCCACCGCCTCGTCGGTGATGGTGAGCTGCTCGGGCTTGAGCCCGTGCTCTTCGAGCTGCTTCGGGATCAGGTGCTGGCGGGCGATCGCGAGCTTTTCGCGCCGCGTGTAGCCCGGGATCTCGAGGATCTCCATGCGATCGTGGAGCGGCGGCGGAATGGGATCGGCCACGTTCGCCGTCGCCACGAACATCACGTTCGACAGATCGTAGGGGATCTCGAGATAGTGATCGGCGAAGGCGTTGTTCTGCTCCGGATCGAGCACCTCGAGCAGCGCCGCGCTCGGGTCGCCGCGGAAGTCGTGCCCGATCTTGTCCACCTCATCCATCATGAAGACCGGGTTGATGGTTCCCGCCTTCTTCATGCCCTGGATGATCTGGCCCGGGAGCGCGCCGACGTACGTGCGCCGATGGCCGCGGATGGCCGCTTCGTCGTGCACGCCGCCGAGCGAGACGCGCACGAACTTGCGGTTCAGCGCGCGCGCGATGCTGCGACCGAGCGAGGTCTTGCCCACGCCGGGCGGACCGATGAGGCACAGGATCGGCCCCTTCTTGTCCTTCTTCAGCTTGCGCACCGCGAGGTACTCGACGATGCGCTTCTTCACCTTGTCGAGCCCGTAGTGGTCCTCGTCGAGGACACGGCGGACCTCGGCGATGTCCATGTTGTCCTCGGTCGCGGTCGTCCACGGCAGATCCAGGATCCAGTCGAGGTACGTGCGGACGACGGTGTACTCCGCGCTGCCGACCTGCATCGAGCGCAGGCGCTTGAGCTGCTTCTTGGCGACGCTGTCGGCCTCGCTCGGCAGATTCGCCTTCGCGATGCGCTCCTCGAGCCCGTCGAGATCGCCCTGATCGCCCTCGTCTTCGCCGAGCTCCTCCTTGATCGCCTTGAGCTGCTGGCGGAGGACGTACTCGCGCTGGTTCTTGCCCATCTCCTCCTTGATCTGGGAGTTGATGCGCTCGCGCATCTTGAGGATCTCGAGTTGCCGCGTGAGCAGCTTCAAGACCTTCCGGATGCGCTCCTTGATGTCGATCGTCTCGATGAGCTGGGCCTTCTCCTCGACGGGAGCGTCGAGGTTCGCCGCCACGAGGTCGGCGAGCGCGCCCGGAGCCTGGATCGAGTCGATGAGCGAGCCGGCTTCGCGCGGCAGCTCCGGCATGAGCTGGATCACCTGCTTGGCGACGTCGCGCAGGCTCATCGCGAGCGCCTCCGCCTCCACGTCTTCCGTGGGCGGCGTCTCGACGCGCGTGATCCGAGCCCGCATGTAGGGCGTGCTCTGGGTCAAACTGTCGAAGCGGATGCGCGTGAGCCCCTGCAGGATCAGCGAGTAGTTCCCGGAGCTGTGCTTGAGCGCCTTTAGCACGCGTGCGGCGCACCCGACGGGATACAGATCGTCTGCACCCGGATCGTCCGTCGCCGGATCGCGCTGGGCGAAGATCGCAATCACGGGATTGGAGAGGTTGTGTACCTCCTCAACCAGGGCCACCGACTTTTCGCGGCCGACGTCGAAAGGAGCGACGTTGCCCGGGAACAGCACGGCGTTGCGGATGGGAAGCACCGGGAGCTCGTCACCGAACTTGATCTCGTCCTCGTTCGGCGGCGGTACCTGGGGCGTGGTCGGCTTTTTCTTATCGCTCATGCTCAGACCCTCATCATGTCACCGAGGGAAGTCCAAGCCTACCCGGCTGAATGGGCAGCTTCGAAATCGGTGAGCCAAAGGTGAAGCTAACCATGGCGCTTCGTGACGCCACCCACTCTTTTCAGGCGAGCCCGGGAGCACAGTCCAGATTTCGGGGCTCCTGCCGAGCACGCCGAGCCCGCGCGTCCGTCCGCCGCCTCCGCTCCCATCGTGCTCGCGAGTGCGCACGGCGCGCTCCCCCCGGCGTCCGTCCGAGATCTAGGCTATAGGCCGAGCGGTGCGCGCCGTCTTCTTCGGAACCCCCGCGATCGCCGTTCCCTCGCTTCGGGCTCTCGCCCAGCACGTCGAGGTGGTCGGCGTGGTCACCCAGCCGGATCGGCCCGCAGGCCGAGGTCGCAAGCTGCGCGTTCCAGAGGTGAAGCAGGCCGCGCTCGAGCTCGGGATCGACGTGTTCCAACCGGAGCGCGTTCGCGATGGAGCGCTCGAGCAGTGGCTTCGCGAACGTTCTCTCGACTTCGCGTTGGTGCTCGCCTACGGCCGCATCTTGCCGCCCGGCGTGCTTGCCGCGCCGCGCCTCGGTTGCCTCAACCTGCACGCCTCGCTTTTGCCCGCGTATCGGGGTGCGGCGCCCATCCAATGGGCCATCCTGCGCGGCGAAACCGAAACCGGAATGTCGCTCATGCAAATGGACGCTGGGCTCGACACCGGGCCGGTCTTCGCGCGTCGCTCCATTCCCATCGGTCCCGACGAAACGGGCGGCGAGCTCACCGAGCGTCTCGGCGCGCTGGCCGCATCGATGGTGGGCGATGAGCTGCTCCGAGCGGTGCGCGGCGAGCTCCCGGCGGAGCCGCAAGACTCGAGCCGAGCCACGCACGCGCCGCCAATCGAGCGCTCCGACTGCGTGATCGACTGGTCCGAGCCGGCGGACGCCGTTCACGATCGCGTGCGGGCTCTCTTGCCGCGGCCGTCCGCGTTCACGACGGTGTCGGGCAAGGCGTTGCGCATCCTCGGTACCGCCCGCTTCACCGGCACGGCACCCGAGCTTGCTCCGGGAGAGGTGTGCTTCGTCAAACCGCGCGTGCTCGTCGGAACCGGAACGGGCCCCATCGAGCTCTTGCGGGCGCAGCTCGAGGGGCGACGCGAGCTCTCGGCGTTGGATCTCGTGAACGGCCGCGTGCTCGAGAGCGGCACCGTGCTGGGCAGAGAGCACCTCGGGCTCCGCAGCACGAGGAAGCAGGAGGCGCGCGGATGACCCGCGAGGAGCTGCTCGAGGAGCTCCGTCGCGAATTTCCCCGCTTCCGCATCTGCTACAAGCGCAAAAGTCCCCTCAGTCGCGCGATCCACTGGGCGCTCGTCGCGCTCACGATGGGACGTCAACGCGACTTCCTCACCGGGTACTACACCGTCATCGGCGATACGCTCTACGTGCCCGACTCGTGGGACGCGCTCGACGACGTCGACTGCGAGATCCTCCTCCGCCACGAGCGGGTGCACCTCCGACAGCGCCGCCGATATGGCGCCCTCGGGATGGCGTTTCTCTACCTCGTCCCCTTCTTTCCCCTCGGGCTCGCGTATGGTCGGGCTCGCCTCGAGTGGGAGGCGTACACGGAAACGCTTCGGGCGACCGCCGAGCGCCGCGGCCTCGCAGCCGCGCGCGACCCGCAACTCCGCGCGCGCATCGTCGAGCGATTCGTCGGTCCGGCGTACGGATGGATGTGGCCTTTCCGAAAACGAGTCGAGCGCTGGTACGACGAGGCGCTCGCCGACCTCGAGCGTGGCTGACGACCCTGCACCTCCATGGGGCAGCGTCGTCGCATTCGCGCGTGACGCGATCTCTCGAGCACGGCTGATAGGCCCGCGCGCCGTACGTCTGCCTGGTCGGGGATTGGTCTCTCGTTCGGGGTCGCAAGCCCCCGCACCCCAGCCTTCAAGTGGTGTCGACGGTTCGCCGGGTCCCACCTTTTCGTGGGCGATGATCGCCGCTCCGCCAAGCTCGGAGAAACGACCGACTCTAAACGGTGCAGCCAGGCTTGGGGGCTAGCGAAATCCGCCAGGAGTGATAGAACCTTCCCCCCGTCAGGTCACATTCGAGTTGGACGTGCGCGTATCGTCGTGGGAACCCCTACGAACCAGCTGGGCTCGATGCCTCAGCACGCGGCGTTGCCAGGCACCCATGAGAGGCCGATTGTGAAGATCTCCTGCCCTGCCTGTTCAGCCAAGTACTCCATCGCGGACGACAAGGTTCAGGAACGTCTGGCGAAGATCCGCTGCCGCAAGTGCGGTGCGACCATCGTCATCGACGGGAAGACCTCGCCTCCTCACGTGTACACTGCCTCGGGAGAGGGCGCCGAGCCCGCGAGCACCGCCGAACCGGGAGGGCCGGAGTATTCCGTCGATTTCGGTGAGGGCGACCAGCGGACGATGTCCGTGAAGGAAATCGTTCGCGCCTACCATTCCGGACAAATCACCGGAGAAACCTACGTGTGGACCGACGGGTTCACGGACTGGAAGCCGCTCTCCGACGTGCCCGAGCTCGTCTCTGC
>QGUH01000441.1 GCA_003242355.1 Pseudomonadota bacterium | reverse complement strand
ATGCGGGGCTCCCTGCCCGGAGCCCCGGGGCCAAAGGGGCCAATCCCCTTCGTCTGTACAACACGCTCACCCGTCGCGTCGAAGAGCTCGTTCCCCGCGATCCGGGCCGTGTCGGCGTGTATTGCTGTGGACCCACCGTGTACGACGTGCCGCACGTGGGGCACGCGCGCGCTGCCCTGGTTCCGGACATTCTCGTCCGGCGTCTGCGCTCGCTCGGGCTCGTCGTCACGTACGTCCGCAACATCACCGACGTCGACGACAAGATCCTGATGCGCGCGAAGGAGAACGGAGAGCCACCGCTCGAGCTCTCGCGGCGCATGACGGTGATCTACCAGGAGCAGATGCGCACGCTCGGCTGTCTCGACCCGGACGTCGAGCCGCGCGTCAGCGAGCACCTCGAGCCGGTGTACGCGTTGATTCGCGACCTGCTCGCCGCAGAGGCGGCCTACTTCGTCGAGCGCTCGGATGGGACGCGCGACGTCTACTTCTCGGTTCGCAGCTTCCCGACGTACGGCAAGCTCTCCCGCCGCAACATCGACGAGCTCGTCGCGGGCGCGCGCGTGGATCGCGACGAGGCGAAGCGGGATCCCCTCGATTTCGCCCTCTGGAAGGGTGCAAAACCGGACGAATGGGGGTGGGACGGCCCCTTCGGCCGTGGGCGCCCGGGCTGGCACATCGAGTGCTCGGCGATGAGCACGACCTATCTCGGTCACGGCTTCGACGTGCACGCCGGAGGCATGGACCTCATCTTCCCGCACCACGAAAACGAAATCGCGCAGAGCGAGGCGGCGCATCCGCACGCCGGCCCGTTCGCGCGCGTGTGGCTGCACAACGGCTTCGTGAACGTGGACAAGGAGAAGATGAGCAAGTCGCTCGGCAACTTCGTCACGATCACGGACGTGCTCGAGCGCAACGACCCGGAGGCTTTCCGGTGGTTCTTGCTCGGAGCGCATTATCGCGGTCCGATTCAGTTCGAGGTCGAACGGCTGGAGAACGGCCGCGTGGTGTTTCCGAACATCGACGAAGCGGAGCGCCGCGTCGACCATCTGTACGGCGTGATCGAGCGCCTCGAGGAGATCGCGGCGCGCGAGGGCACCCCCGGGAACGCGCCCGAGCTCGAGCCGATGGTCGCCGCGGCGGCGCGCGCCGAAGGCGACGTGGCCCGCGCGATCGACGACGACTTGAACACCCCCGTGGCTCTCGCCGCCATCGGAGAAGTCGCTCACGCCGGGGGCGAGCTCGCCGAGCTCGTGCACAAGCGCCGCAAGGACGCGCGCCTGCAGGCCGCCGCGCCTGCTGCCGCCCGGAGCGTGCTCGACTCGCTGCGGCGTTGGGCGTCGTTGCTGGGCGTGCTCGCGACGCCTGCCGCGGAGTACCGCGAGCGCACGCGGGCTCGCCGCCTGCGCGTGCGCGGCTTGACGGAAGCCGCCGTCGAGGCGCGGGTGCAAGAGCGCGCGGAGGCGCGCAAGGCCAAAGACTTCGCGCGTGGCGATCGAATTCGGAACGAGCTTTCGGCGCTCGGCGTGAGCCTCCACGACGGCCCCACCGGGACGACGTGGTCGGTCGTGCCGTAGCCGACCGGGCCGCAGTCGGTCTTTGCGCCGCCCGCACGCCCGCTGGCGTCGCGAGCGCGCGGACACGGCGAGAGGTGCACGCGCTGCGAGGAGCCCGCGGCGCGTGTCGGCGGGGGAGCTCCCGAGGCGTCCGCGCGCCTCGGGTTCAGACGCCGATGAACAGGCGGTGGGCGAAGTTGCGCTCGAGCTTGGCGCGCAGGACCTTCTCGGCGGCGAGCTCGATATCGTACTCTACGCGCTTGAACTCGAAGCGACGCTTCTCGGTGTCGAACACCGTGTAGCTCGCGCGGTTGTCGTAATCGCGTGGCTGCCCCACGGAGCCGACGCTCACGATGTACTTGCGATCGGGGAGCAGCTCGAAATCCACCGGTGGAAGCTCCTCGACGGAAGTGGGCGTGAGCGCGAACACCTTGCACAGGTGCGAGTGCCCGATGACCGTGAGGGTGCCGAGCTCGTTGTAGATGGGCAAGCACTCGCGCGCTTGCTCCGGCGCGAAGATGTACTCGAACTCCTCGAGCCGGACGGGAGAGCCGTGGCAAAGCAACACGCCGTGGTCTTCGAGGCGGAGCTGGTACGGCAGCCCCTTGAGCCAGGCCATGTTGCCGGGGGTCAGCACTTGCGCGTGCAGGTCGAGCGCGTGCCGCGCGGCCTCGTAGTAGTACGAATAATCCATGCGACCCGCGACGGCCGCATCGTGGTTGCCGAGGATGGTGGCGCGGACGAGGTCCCGCACGACATCCGAGCATTCGTTCGGTGACCCACCGTACCCGACGGTGTCCCCGAGACAGTAGTACTCGTCGATGTTCTCGTGCCGATACGCTTCGACCACGGCGCTCAGCGCTTCGTAGTTTGCGTGAATGTCGCTCAGGATGCCGAGGCGCATGGGCCAGCCGAAACCAGGGTAACACGCGCACGACCTGCCTTCCGATGCAAGTACCACCCGCAGGGCAGCACCGAAATGGCTCCCGGACCGGACCCCGGCGAGGGCCGTGCGGCGCGCCGCGGCTGCGATAGGCTCCCCCGCATGTCCGTGGAGCGGCCCCCGGAGGCCATCGAGGAACTGGTCGTAACCTGCCTAGACTACGTGCGGCGGGCCGTCGGGGTCGAGCTCGACTTCACCCCCGAGACGTTGAGCGTCCTCGACCATTACGCTGCGACTGTGCGTGATGCGCTGTCCCAGAACCCGGCGCTCGGGCCGCTGGTCGCGCCGGCGCTCGGCGCCTACTTCGGGGAGGTCGTCCGGACCCATTTCGGAGCGTTCTGGGTGGTGCCGGGGCGCAACGTGCACGACTGGGCAGTGTGCTTCCGCGTCGTTTACCTCGCCATCAACCCGATTGGCGTGGGCTACGACGGCCTGTACGGCGGTACGGACCACGACGGCCCGAGCTCGGCTCTGCGCGTCGCTGCCGAGGAGCGCGAATACCTCGACCGCCGGCTCGCGGCCCTCCCCGAGGTCCCGGAAGACGAGTTCCATCTCTTCAGCACGCGCTTCGAGGTGCTCGAGGTCGCCACCGAAGCCCTCCTCGCCCGGATGCAGGAGGAGGGTTACGGCGGGACGGAGTTCACGGCAGCCGATTACGGAGCCGGTTGAGGGTCGGCTACTCGTACTTGACGGTGCAGCCGTACGCCTTCGTTTCGGGCGTCGTCACCGGCCGCTGCTCTTTGACGGCGGCAATCGCCTCCTCGACGTAGCGCACGAGCGTTCCCGACGTGGGCGACTCGCCTTCTCCGTCGGGCGAGTTGTCGATCGCTCCCCGATAAACGAGCACGCCATTCGGATCGATGACGTACATGTGCGGCGTGCGTTCGGCCCCATAGAGCTTGCCGACGGCGCCGGATTCATCGAGCAGCACCGGGTACGAGAAGCCGAAACGCTGCTTCCCGGCGAGGCTGTTCTCGCGACCGGCGCCCTGCTTGCCTTTCGCACCCGAGTTGATGGCGAGCCAGACCACGCCCTCCTTCGTGTAGCGATCGCCCGTGCCTTTGAGCGAGCCCTTCGTGTGCGAGGCCTGCACGAAGGGACATCCCGGATTGAACCACTCGAGCACGACCGTTTTGCCGCGGAAGGAGCTGAGCTGCACGGTGTTGCCGTCGAGGTCCGGAAGCGTAAAATCGGGCGCAGGCTTTCCGATGGCCGCGCTCTCGGGTTGCGCGGCTGGCGCTGGCGCCGCGGGGGCCGGAGCCGTGGCGGCGGGTTTTTCGGCGACCGCCGACTCGAGCGACGCGGCGCTCGACGGCTCGCTTCCTCCAGCGCTCTTGCAGGCGAACACGAGCAACGCAATGACCGGCCAGACCGAGCGGGCGAGAGCCATTCTCTTTCCTCCTCGTGAGCGGCCCTCATCATGGTGGGGACGCTCGCTCGGCTCAAGTCTCTTCGCCGCCGACGCGCGCCGCGCGCGACCATGGCGTGCTCACGCAAACGCGCTGGGAGGGCGCACCGTCGCGCCGCGCCGTGCGTGTGGGTCGTGTGGGCTCACGCGCGAGCGCTGGGAGGACGCACGCTCGTCGGAACCGAGCCCGGCACCACGCTGATCCGATCGTCGAGGCCCCTGCGAGCGCGGCGGACCACGCGCACGACGGCGTGCACGAGCAGGGCGAGCATTCCACTCACCACGATGGCATTGCCAATCAAGAGCGGCAGCGCGCCATGGCGCAGAAGCCGCCCGCCCCAGTGCACGAGCTCGTGGGCCTGCGACAAGTCCGGCTTCATGGAGAACTGGTGCTCGGAGAGCAACCAGGGATTCATGCGGAAGTCGAGCCACGCATAGACCAGAAGCCCCACCGCCAGACCGAGCCAGAGGAGGAGGAAACCGCGTGCCGAGTCCACCTTCGAGTCTAGCACGCGCGACTTTCGGGAGCGGCTCCGGAGCCAATCGGACGACGCGGCGTCGTGCCGTGTCC
>QGUH01000440.1 GCA_003242355.1 Pseudomonadota bacterium | reverse complement strand
GGATTTGTATAAGGGACCGGCTGTGCGGACCGAGCGGCCCACGATCGGCGTGGTCGCTCCTGCTCGAGCCCGTGCTCGCCGAGTCGACGCTCGAGCGGGGCGCCCGCGTCGACGACGGTCGGGTGTGCAGCCCGGTGCGCTCGTCAGGGCTCGCGCCAGGGGATGTCGTGGTGTTCCCGCCGGAAGTCGAGGGCCACCTGCTCGATCCCGCGCCGCTCGTGGCGAGCGCGCCCGCGGAGCCGCGCTCTTCGGTGTGCGGCCCCGACGAGGTCGCGTTCGGGCCCGCCTGTGCCCGCGTCGAAGACGATCGGCTCGTCGTCAGCGGCGCTCCGGAGCCGTTGCTCTTTCGCGTGGAGCGCGGTGGCGGCGAGGCAGTGTTCGTGCTCGGTCCCGGTCAACGCCACGTGCTCGTCGGACTCGTGCCCGGCGCCGAGCAGGACGTGCGCGGGAGCGCCGTGACGCTGTCGGGCATCGAGCTGCGCATTGGCGTGCGCGTGCACACGCTGCCCGCGCGCCCGCGCTGGGTGCTCACCGAGGTGCTGTCGAATCCACTCGGGCCGGAGCCGAAGGAGGAGTGGATCGAGCTCGTCAACGCCGGAAGCGTCGCAGGCAGCACGCTCGGCCTCGTGCTCGAGGACGCTGCGGGCAGCGTGCCGCTCCCAGAGCGCGTGTTGGAGCCGGGCGAGTACGCGCTCTTGGTGCGCGAGGACTTCGAGGGCGGGCTCGGAGGCGACGTGGCGCCTGCTGCCAGTGTGCCACTCTTGCGGCTCGCGGCGCTCGGCGGCAATGGGCTCTCCAACGCCGGGGAACGGGTGCGGTTGCTCGACGCGAACGGAACCGTTCATTCCGTTTTCCCGAGCGTCGCGAGCCGTCGGGCCGGGGTGAGCATCGCGCGCCGCGGCCTCGACGTGCCCGACGACGATCCGGACGGATTCGCCGAGCACGCCGATCCGGGCGCTTCGCCCGGGGCTCCGAACACCGTGCGCGAGCGTTGAGCTCGGGTCCCGGGCGAAGCGCGCCTGGAGGAGGAGGTCAGAACATCAGGTTGCCCTCGCCGAGCACGAAGTCGATGTTCGAGCCGAAGAGGTCGCGCGCGTTGAGGCAGCGGGAGATGGCGTTCGAGATTCGGTTCTGGCGCACGGACCACGAGCTCGCCGCGAGACCGAGGGCGATCTCCGCCTTCGCCTCGTTCAGGCGTTGCTCTGCGATCGGGTAGAGGTCGAGCTCCTGAGCGAGCACCTCGAGCGCGTCGTCGATCTCGACCTCCGCGAGCTCCATCAAGCGCTTCTGGATGTCGGCGCGGTGATCGTGAAACCCGATGGCGAGCGCGTTTGCCGCTTCGAGGCGCTGCTTGGCGATGGCGACGTTGAAGGCGATGTTCAGGATGCGCAAAAACCGGCTGATGGCGCGCGCGTTTTCGGGCTGTAGCTCGAGCGGCGTTCCGAAGCGCTGGATCAGCATCTGCCCCCCGAGCGACAGATTGAACGCCGGGAGCGAGTAGAAGCGGATCGCCTGTTCGATGTCGTCGGGCGTGTTGGAGAACGCCTTGAAGGCGTTGTGGAAGAAGGGCGGCGTGTCCGCCGCCTCGATCAATGGCGGCGTGCTGAACGTGAGATTGCCGAATCCGTTGTCGAAGCCGACACCCGTCGGATCCGCGTTCGGCTCGTCGAGCTCCGCGCCGCCGAAGCCCGCGTCGGTCATGACCATGCCGTTCACCGTTCCGTGCGTGAGCAGGTTCACGCTGCCGGCCAAGCGGATCCCGTTGTCGAGGTTGCGGTTCTTCCCGGAGTCCTGGAAGTTCGCTCCGGCGTTCACGTGGCAGACGTTGCAGCGACCGCGCTCGGGATCCATGAACGCGAGGCGGCCGTCTTCGCCCTCCGGATCGAAGATGCGGACCTGCTCGAGGTCGAGCTCGTTCAGGCGGCCCAGGCTGAGCTGAAAGGCGAGCGCGAGATCGGCTTCTTGCTCGGTGGGAACGCGGAAATCGATCCCCGGGCGCCGTTCCAGAGTCTTCGGGAAATGCTGCTTGATGGCGCCTTCCAAGAAGGCCCGAAGCGAGCCATCGCCGACGCCGTCGCCGCCCCACCCGGTGCGCTCGAGCGGCGGCGTGGGGGTGCCGTCGGCCGGGTCCGGAGTGATGCTCGTGGCGAGCGAGAGCACGTGGTTGACGGTGCGTGAAACGAAGCGATTCGTCGGATCCTGAAAGCCGTCGACGTTTTCGAGGATGGCCGCAAAGTTCAGGAGATCCGAGGTTTCGAGCTCTGCGAGCTCGGGATTCGTCTCGAAGACGAACAGTGGATCGTTCGGGTTTTTCTGGCGCAGCGCCGTGATGAACGGCACGTCCAAGGTCGTGTTGTTGTCCACGGGATGGCAGCTCCCGCACGTGCGCCCGTTTCCCTCGAACGTTTCGCGAAAGAAGATGTCCGCCCCCGCGCAAATCTCCACGTCGACGAGACCGGCGATCACCCGTGGGTCTTCGAGGCACGCGTCGATCCGGTCCTGAGCCGTGAGGCCCGTGGCAACTTGCGTCATCGCTTCCTCACGGAGCTCCCTTTCGGAGATCGCGTCCGAACAGGCGATCGCCGAGATGGCGACCAACACTGCACCCCAAAAGCTGCCCTTCGACTTCAGCCCTCTCATGGCAAGCGCTCCTCCCTTCTTCCGCACGCGTGTGCCCTCTCGCGCACGCGCAGCGGTGCTCGAGAGTCTGCGGCAGTCCGAACCTTTTGAGGAGTGGGTCAAACTCCGCCGCATTTCCTTCAGCGGAGTGGCCCGGGTCGGCAGCTGCATTTGCCCTCGCGGATGCGCTTCACCGACGAACGGTTGACGCGGAGCAGAGTGCCACGTGGCAAATGGCCACGCGCGTCTTCGTGCCCGGCGTGCTCGGGAGTGCGCTGCACGCTGGCGAGCTACACGGTCTTTCGATCCCGGCGTCGTGACAACGCCGAACGCGCCGAGCGCGAATTCTTTTCCAAATCAGTTTCGGCCCGACCATTCCCGTCCGGCGTCAGCCGAAATCCAGGCTCGGCGGGGAGAACGCTAGAACGCCGATCGGTCGAACCGACCGGCGTTCTACGTGCCCGAGATGGTCATGCTCGCGATGCGCAGCGTGGGGGCTGCCGTGCTCGACTTGAGCACCAGGTCCTCCCCAACGGCGTCGATGTTCTTGAGCATCGTATCGAGGTTCGACGAAATCGTCACCTCGCTCACGGGGAACGCCAGCTCGCCGGACTCGATCCAGAAACCGGCGGCGCCTCGAGAGAAATCCCCGGTCACCGGATTGAAGCCGAAGCCCATGAGGTCCGTCACGAAGAGCCCGCGCTCGGTCGAGCGCACGATCTCGCTCGCCGGCGTCTTCCCCGCGAGCAGCAGGAAGTTCGTCGTCGAGGGGCCGATGCTTCCGCCGCTCCGTGCGGCCGAGCCCGTCGAAGCGCGGCCGAGCTTGCGGGCGCTGTAACTGTCGAGCAAAAACCCTTTGAGCACACCCTTTTCGACGACGACGTTGCGACGCGCGGGCAACCCTTCACCGTCGAAGGCGCGCGAACCCGGCGCGCGCGGGATCGTCGGATCATCGACGATCGTGACGAGAGGGCTCGCGACTTCGGTGTTCTCGCGCTCGAGCAGGTAGCTCGACTTTCTCCAGATGGCGCCGCCGAGCACGCAGCCCGCGAAGCTCCCGAGCAGCGATCGCGCCTCGTCCGGGTCGAAAACGACGGGCGCCTCCGTCGTCGGTACCTTCCGGGCGCCGAGCTTTCCGAGGGTCCGGCGTGCCGCCTCTTGCCCCACGAACTCGGTGTTCTCCAGGCCGTCGAAGTGGCGATTCGCGGTCCAGTAGTGGCCGCGTCGCTTCTTTCCGCCTTCGTCTTCGACGACCGGCGAAACGCTGAGCGAGGCGTACGTGCTTCGCTGCACGCCGGAGAACCCGCTCGAGAGCACGAGCACCCCGACGCCGCTGCTGCGGGCGAAGGTGGCGCCCTCGCTCAGCTTGATGCGCGGATCGAACGCGAGGGCAGCGCGTTCGGCCAGGGTAGCGATGCGCAGCGCCTCGTCCGCGTCGACGCGCGCGACGCGCGGATCGTACAGGTCGTAATCCGGAAATGGAGGTTTGGCGAGCAGCTCCGGCGCTGCCGGCCCCGCGCACGGATCCGGCTGGCTCAGGTCGAGCAGCTCGATCGCGTCGTTCACCAGGCGCTCGAGGCCCGCGGGCGACAGGTCGCTCGTGCTCGTGATGGCGACGCGCTGGTCGCGCAGCACGCGGAGCGAGACGCCGCGATGGCCCGCCTCTTCGACGCGCTCGGGGTTGCCCAGGCGCACGCGGACGCTCAGATCGAATCCCTGGCGCGCGCTCGCCTCGGCAACGTCGGCGCCGGCGCGTCGCGCGCGCTCGACCACGGTTTAGGCAAATCCTTCGGGTTCTGGGGGGCAATGGGGACCCTTAACGCGGGCATTTAGAAGGGGGCGGGGGGGGACGGTGACGGGCA
>QGUH01000439.1 GCA_003242355.1 Pseudomonadota bacterium | reverse complement strand
CGAGCGTGCCTGTATCACAGAACACCATCCCTCGATGGGACACGCTCGCCATGAACACCGTGCCTCCCCGGAGATCTTGTGCCGGGGGCGTCGGAGCGAGAACGGGCTCGCGAGCCGCAACCAGGCGAACTTCTACGACGTCGCGAACGACGTTGCCGGCGCCTTCGTACCGAAGCACGTGAACGTCGTACGCGTGCTCCAAAACGCCCTCGAGCGTCTCTTCGGCGTGCCCCACCCGAACGCGCAACCCGCCGCCCGCGGCATCGACCGTGCCGATCCGCCCGAGAGACCGCAAAACTCCCGACGAGCGGGACGGAAGCGGCACCGCCCCAGCGTCCTCACGGCGCACGACGAGAACGCAGGACCCGCCCCGGTCGAGTGGCACGGAAACGCCGTGCTCCGATCCTTTCGGCAAGATCGTAAGCTCGGCAGCGTCCACTTCGAACAACAACGACGAAAGGAGTGTCCCCTGTCCTATCCGCATTTGCTCAGCCTCCGCTGCTGTTCACGCCATCTCATCGCAGCGATCCATGCCTGTCGTGGCGTCACGTTGCGAGCGATGATCTCACCTGGCCCATCCTTGGTAACGATCCGAACGTCCCCACGGATATCCTGAATTTCTGGACGGAAGTAGTTGCGCCGCAGCGAGTCCATCCACGACCGCCGGTCGAGGCCGCGCGCTCGAACCGATCGTTCCGTGAGGGCAGGCCGATTCGGGTCCCCCGCCCTACCGTGAAGGCGCTCGTGCGAACCCGGCTGATAAGGCTCCTCGAAATAGAACGATGGGACGCCGTACTGGCTATCGAAGTGGTCCACGCCCAAGTAGGAGGCGGCCGAATGCGGAACCAGATGGTGCCCCTGTGCCGTCGGAGCGGCCCAGGGCATCAATCCCACGGGATCGACCTCGATCAGCGGTTCGCTCACGTACCCATAGAGTTGTTTCGCGCCGCTCAACCGAACGGGATCTTGGCTGACGTAGCCGCCCGCCGTGGAGTCGTAATACCGGTATCGGTTGTAATAGAGCCCGGTTTCCGGATCCTCGTACTGCCCGGGCCATCGAAATGGGCACGCTGCTCGCGGGCCGCGCAGGTTGCGGAGCTCGCCGTAGGTGTCGATGTCGGCGCCCCACACCTCGTGGCCCGCGCCGTCGAACATGCTCGTGGGCGTGCCGAGGTGATCGGTGACGATGCCGAATTGCTCACCGGCGACGAGCTTGCCGAGCGGCGCGAAGCTCTCCGGCTCGAAGATCCACGTGATCGGCGCGTCGGGCGTCCCGAGCCATTTTTCGTCGAGCTCCGCGCTGGCTTCGGGCGGCCCTTGCGCAGGGCGCGCGGCCAGCATCGCCGCGCGCCGTCGCTGCATCAGGGCTGCGAGCTCGGGGGTGAGGGCTGGCATATCCCCGGTCGCCGTCGCGCCCTTCGGTGGAGCGGCCTCGACCCACTCGTGCAGGGGCACGTTGCCGTCCCACACCCAACGCGTGATCTTGTCACGGTAACATTTCGAGATCCGACGCCCGAGGGCGTCATACGTGAACTCCACGGTGCGCCCGTCCGGGCGAATCACGCGCTCGAGCAGGCCGGAGCCGTTCCAGTGGTAGATCCACGTGCCGCCGTCGGGGTCGTGTTTGGCGACGAGATTGCCCTCGGGATCGTACTCGTAGCGTGTGACGCCCTCGGAGCCGTGCGCTTCGAGCAATTGCCCGGCGGGGCCGTACTTGCGATCGGTGCGCTGCTCGGCGCGGAAGAGATTGCCGACGGCGTCGGGCATACGCAGCTCGACCCGACCGTCGGCGTAGACCGCCGCAGCCAGGTTGCCCAAAGCGTCGTGCATGTACTGCACGGGCCCCGTCATGGCGTCGATGACGCGTTGGAGCCGGTGCTCGACGTCCCAGACGTATTGCTTGGCGCTCACCGACCGAGCGCCCCGGAACACGTCTTGGCGAACGGGGCGGCCCAGCCGATCGCGTTGCCACTTGGCGCGAATGCCACCGGGCAGGGCGCGGTCGATCTCGAGCCCCAGGCGGTCCCGCGAAAACTCCACGCGGAAGCCGCCCCCCGTCGGAGAGGCCGCGCCGCTCGAGGCCCCGAACGACGCCGCATCGCCCCCGCCGCTGGGGCCCAGCGTTGCCTCGACCGAAAGCACGTCGCCCATCGCGTTGCGGCGAATGGTCTGAAACACACCCTTGGAGGAACGGAGCGACTGGCGTCGCCCGTTCCGGTCGTACACCGAGGCAACCCACTCGTCGCCTTGGATTTCCTTGACGATGCGGCCGAGTGGGTCGCGCTCGAAGGCGACGCGAACCGCGTCGTTCGTGGCCTCGACGAGGTCGCCGTTCGGCGAGTACGCGTAACGTTCCTTGCTGCCGTCGCCGTGCTCGACCGCGACGATGCGCCCGACGGCGTCGTAGCCGTACCGGGTCTCGCGCGCGCCCGGGCGGCGCACGCGCGTGACGCGGCCCGCGGCATCGCGCTCGTAAACGCGCCGGAGCCCGTCGAAGCCGTGCTCTTCGACGACGTTGCCGCACGCATCGAGCACGAACCGGTAGACGGCGCCATGCTCGTTGTGGATCGCGACGAGCTGCTCTTCGGTGTCGTACTCGAAGCGCACCGTGGTGCCGGCCTGGGTGCGGGCCGCGAGGCGCCCCATGCCCTGGTAGGAAAAACCGACGTCGTAGAGCCGATCGCGGGAACGCAGGAGATTGCCCTCGCCGTCGTAGACGAGCTCACGGACGTTGCCGTCCGGCTCGTGCACCCGAACGGGACGTCCCAAAAGATCGCGCTCGATGCGTCGTACGTTCCCGTTCGGGTCGGTGCTGCTCCAAACCCTTCCGAGCGCGTCGTACGCCCAACCGCTCTCCATGCCATCGGGCGTGACGAGGCGCGCGAGGTTGCCGTAGCCGTCGTAGCCCAGCACGGTGCGATTGCCCGCCGCGTCGACCACCGCGACGAGCCGCGGGCCCAGCCACTCGAACGCGCTGGTTTCACCGAGAGGATTGCTGTGCTCGACGAGGCGCCCCTGGGCGTCGTACCCCCACGTCCATTCGCCGCCGAGCGGATCGCGCCCGCGCACGAGGCGATCGGCGGCGTCGTACTCGAGCTCGAACGAAGCGCCGTCGGGGGTCGTGCGCCGCACGAGATTGCCGCGCGCGTCGTACTCGGATTCGGTGCGCTGCCCGAGCGCGTCTACCTCGGCGAGCACCTCGTCGTACTCGTCGTGCTCGACCTTGGTGACGCCGCCGAGCGCATCGATGGTCTCGTAAACGAGCCCATTGCGATGCTTGTACGTCGTCGTGTGGCCGAGCGAGTTCTCGACGACGGTGACGCCGTCGTCGTACCGAAGCTTGTGATCGTAAATGCCGCCGTCGCCCCAGGTGCGCAGGCAGCGCGCGTGCTCGTCCGGGCGATCGTACTGGAAGTAGAAGCTCAAGCCGTTGCGGTCCGTTTCTCGGACGAGCAGGTGGCCGTCATAGCGGTACTGCGCCCTTCGTCCGCGCGCATCCACGAGGGCGAGACGATTGCCGACCGCATCGTACGCATAGGCAACCGCCGTGAAGCGGCGCGACGGGTCGTTCGGATGCGGCGCCGTCAGGGCCGTGATGCGGCCGTTCCGGTCGTGGACCAGCTCGAACGATCGGCCCGCGTCGTCGCGGATTTCGACGAGCGCTCCGCCACGGTCGTACAGCAAGCGAAGCGCGTTGCCGAGCAAATCTCGGATCTCCACGAGCACGTGCTCGTCGTTGGGCCGCCCCACGTCGCGAAAACGGTACGTCCGTTGCGGCGCGTTCGCCTCGCGTATCGAGTAGCCCTGCGCGTCGCGCACCAGCGTGAGCCGCTCGGCGCGATCGAAGTGCTCCTCCCCTTCGGCAATCGGAGGAAAGGAGACGAGCCGCCCGTCCGGAGCCCGGTACAGAACGACCTCGGGAGCGACGTACAGCGCCGCGTCGTAGGGGTGATGCCAACCATGGCCGAGCGGGCCGCGATAGGTGCTCGTGCTGTACCAAACCCGCTCCCACTTGAACGGCAACGCGCTCGGCACCTCGAAGTCGACCTTCTCGGTGAACACCTTCCCGGTCGCGACGTCGACGGGGTGCCCCGTCACCGTGCAGATCGCACGGTTGATACGATTGCGTGCGCGGGGCCCGAGGCGCAGCGCATCGGCCAACGCATCGCCCGCGCGGCGGGCTCGCGCCGTGATCGCGCGCATGGCGCGCCCGAAGCGCCCTGCACCGCGCTGCGCGCGCCGGATCATCGCCCCCAGCCGACCAAGGCCCGCGAGCCCCGCCCGAAACCCCAGGGCCATCAGCGAAATCGTCGGTGGTCCGCCGATCAGCACCGGCGGGCCCATGGGGATCGAAAGCACGACCCTGGTCGGCAGCCCCATGCCCTTCGGGGGCGCCCCCTTGGGCCGAAACGCCGGGGGCATGCCCGCCCCCTAAACGCCCCAACCGGGAACCCCACGGGGGGCGGCGCCTCCCCCTCCACACCC
>QGUH01000438.1 GCA_003242355.1 Pseudomonadota bacterium | reverse complement strand
TGAGGGCGGGATTTCCCCCCGGTCGCCCGGAGCCGGGGTTGACACGACCTGAACCTCGTCGAAGTCCACGCGCAGGTCCGGATCCGGTGACATGGGGATCCGGTACTGGCACGCGAGCTGCGCGTTCGAAATGTTCAGCAGGGTCTGCAGGAACGAATCGGTGAGGTTCGACTCGTCCACCAGGTGTCCCTCGCGCGTTCCCCCGCCCCGCGCAATCGCGTCGAGGTTCGGCGCGCCCTCGATGCCGACGGCGTACGTGCGCACGGAAGGCTCGCTTTCGAAAGCCTCGCGCGCGACGTCGACGACGTCCGAAACGGCGTTCGAGCACTGGGTCGGGAAAGCGTCCGACACGAGAACCACCATCGTCGCTCGTTCCGGATGCTCCTCGGCCCACTCCTTGGCGTATGCGATCGCCCCTTCGAGCGCCGGGAGAACCGGCGTGAGCCCGCCCGGAACGACGTCGTCGATCGCCGCCACGATGTCTTCACCGACCTCGGAGAGCGGCCCAATCGGTACGACCGGGCTTTCGTAGTTGCTCGCGTCGCAGTCGAGGTCGTCGTCCGAGCCGCCGGAGAGCCCGAAGAAGCCGATGCCCGCGCCGATCGAGCCCGCTTCGGAGGCGCTCACGAACTCCTCCACGGCCGCGCGGATGGCCTCCCAGCGCGTCATCCCCGTGTCCGCCGCCTCGTACCCCATGGACACCGACCGGTCCATGATGATGTACAGGTCCACCGGGGTCACTTCGGCCTCGGTGCTGATGCCCACGCACGCGCTCGATCCCGCTTCGCCGCCCGCCTGCTCCTCGAAGGGCAGACCGACACACATCCCGTTGCCGCTCTTGCCCCCCTTGGACGTCTGCCCGCCCTGACCCGACCCGGAGGAGCCGCCCTGACCGCCCGTGAGCGTAGGTGGCGGGATGCTGGGGCCGCCGCCGCTCACGGCGTTGCCCAGTCCCTTCCCCTCCTCGTCGTCGCTGCAGGCTCCGATGCCGAGCGCGAGGACGCAGCCGAGGCCGAAGAGCCCGAGGCTCCGTCTCCACACACGCGCGCCGGCAGATGGGCCCCGTCTCATTCCGGAACGAACACGCCGCAAGGGAACCAAATGTCGATGCCTTGAGCCCCGGACTGGATGAGCTGACATCCCGCTCCTTGCACGACCACTTGGTTCGATCCGTTAAGTCGCCAGCCGTCGGGGTCGTTGTAGGGAAGCGGTGTTCCATCCACCGTCACGCGCCCCTGCGAGGCGGCCGACGGAACCACGGTGCCATTGAGATCGAACACGCAGCTTCGGATTCCGTTGATGATGATGTCGAACGCCTCGGTGAGCTGCGCCGGATCGTTCGCGGGATAGTAACGCGCGACGGGATCGTTGGCCGGGAAGCCCTGCCCGAGGTTCGCGATCTCGCGCAGGTGATCTTCGCCGACCTCGTTGCCCACGCTGATCACGAAGGTCTGGATACCGGCGTCGAACGCCGCGCGAATTGCGTCGGCGGAACGGCGGCGCCCTTCTTGCGTGGCCGTGACGCTCGCGCAGGTGTTGGGCTCCCCGTCGGTGGCCAGAACGATCACCCGCGGCCCCGGGAACGTCACCGGATCGAGATCGCGAAGCTTGGGCCAAATGACGTCGAGGCTCTGGCCGGTCGGCGTGCTCCCCTCCCAATCGTCCGGCATATAGACCGCCGACATCCCCTGCAGATTGTTGAGCGCGATCGGAACCTCGATCAGATTCGGACACATCGACCCGCCCGAGGAACCCGCGGCTCCAGCAGCTGCCATCGAGCCGGCGGCCCCCGACGCGCCGCCCGTTCCCGAAGCGCCGCCGCCCCCGCCTCCGGGGAACCCGCCGGGGAACCCACCTCCAGGCGGTGGAAAGCCGCCGCCACCGAAATTGGCCGGACCCGTGTAGAGCGTGAGCCCGAAGCGCACCTGGTCTTGCAGCTGCGCGACGATGCCGGTGGTCGGGTTGATGAGCGCCTCGCGCACGACGTTCCAGCGCTCCTCACCATTCGCGCCGAACGGCGTGTTCATGCTGAGAGAGCGATCCACGACGAGCATGACGTTCGGCGTCTGCTTCTCGAACTGAACTTGCGAGGTGGCGCAGGCGACTTCCCCTCCGGTCCCACCGCCGCTCGGCCCTTCGATGATGATGCCGCCGCCGGTGGGCGGGGCGCCACCGCCGCCCGACGAGCCGGGATTGGAGCCCGTCGTATTGATGCAGCGGCCGTCGCCGGCGCACGTCAGCCCCGCGGGGCACGCGAGGTACTCGCTGCAATCCGCCCGACAGGTCTTGTCTGGACCGCAGTACGTGCCCGGGGTGCATTCATTGCCGTTCGGACAAGGCACCGCCACGAATCCCGGCAACGCGTTGTCCTGCGAGTTGCTGCTGCAGGCGATGGCCCACGCTGCCGCTCCCGTCACGGCCGCCAGCCCCAACAGGCTGCTGCTCCGCAAAACGCCAAAGCCCAAGGACATGGTCACACCTCCGAACGACTGCTTCCGGAAAAATAGAGGCGTAAACTCACCTCGAGGACGTTGGGGACGCCGGGGGGCGAGTCGCCATCGCATGGACGCATAGTATCCCCTATCGTCCCAGTGCAGGCGTCGGGGAGCACCCGAATTCGTGTTCTAGGGCTCGACGATCTCGAAAAGTCGAGCAGCCGTCATGGAGTTTTCCAAAGGCACTGTGCCCAGAACGCCGATCAGTGACCGATCGGCGTTCTAACGGTGTTTCGGAGCGACTCGCGCCGCCCCTCCCCTGCCGAATTCACTTTTGGCGGGGCCGCTCCACGTACGAGCACTTTCCGAGGGTTGCGGCCTCCGAGCTCACTCCGGCTCGTTTCCGGGCTTCCACTTGATATTGCAGCCGATGCTCGGTTTCTGCTCGGCGCTCGGGCGCCCTCCGAGGAGCAGCGCCGCGACGGCGGCACGCGCGTCCTGCCCGGTGACGGGCACGTCGTTCCCCGGCCGACTGTCGTCGAACTGCCCGTGATAGGCGAGCTTGCCTTCGGAATCGAAAATGTACAGGTCCGGCGTACACGCAGCGCGGAATGCGCGCGCGACGGCCTGGCTCTCGTCGAACAGATACGGGAAGACGTAACCGGCCTCACGCGCTTCACGCGCCATCTGCTCCGGACCGTCCTCGGGATACGTCGTCACGTCGTTGGAGCTGATCGCGACCATGCCCACGCCGCGGTCCTGGCAGAACTCCCCGAAGCGCGCGAGCTCCGTCCGAATGTGCTTCACGAACGGGCAGTGATTGCAAATGAAGATGACGACGGACGGGCGCCCCGCGAGCTCTTGCGAGGTCACCGTGCGCCCGGAGACGACGTCGGGCAGTGAAAATTCGGGCATCGGGGTGCCGAGCGGCACCATCGTGGAGGGAGTGCGAGCCATGATCTCGCCACCACTATACCCGCGCTCCCGTCCCGCACGAGGGCTCACACCGTCGTTCCGTAGGGTTCATTTCCGACGCGGCCCTTCCCGCCAACGCGGGCACTTCGCTCGGCGCGTGTGTTCCGCCGCGTTTTGCCGTGGAGCGCCCATCGGTTCGACCGATCGGTGTCCTCGCTTCGTTCCGCGAGGGTGGCTCGCGCCGCCCTGCCCCTTACGCAAGCTCTCCTCCACGCACGCGTCCCGCCACGCTTCCAAGCATCCCCTCCGGATAGCGATGCAGGCCCTTCGCGTGCGCTCGCCGTGCGGCAAAGCGCGCACGCGTGGATCATCGAGGAGGAAGCGAATTTGCGAGCCGCAGGCTCAGAGCGAGCTCGTTCGAAGATCGCCGGCGACGCGGCTCGGGAGGATCAGGCGCGCCTCGGCCTCGTCACCATCGTAAAGCGTCGCGTAAATCGCGCGGCTCGAAAGAACGCGCTTCGTGTAATGGCGCGTTTCTCGGAACGGCACGAGCTCGACCCAAAGGTCGAAGTCCGCCGAAGGACGCTCGCGCAACCATTGCAGCGGCCGTCCGGGACCGGCGTTGTACGCGGGGATTCCGAGCAGCGGATTCTCCTCGAACCGCCCGGAGAACTTGGCGAGCGCGCGGCAACCGAGCGCCACGTTGAGCTCCGGAGTCTTCAGCGTGCTCGGATTCACGCGCCGCTTTTCCTCGGGCTTGGCGAACATCCGTGCCGTCGGCAGGATGAGCTGCATGAGCCCGTAGGCGTTCGCGACGCTCACCGCGTGCGGATTGAACGCCGACTCCTCGCGCATGATGGCGAACACGAGCGCGGGATCGAGACCGTTCTCGCGCGCCTCCCGCTCGACGATGTCCGAGTAGAGCCTCGGATAGGCGAGCTGCCAGGCGCGCTCCCAGCCGCCGGCGGGCCAGCGCCGGACGATGCCCTGGATGCCCTGCCGTGCGAGGTTCGCGGCGATCATCCGATGGCCCGAGCGATCGTAAAGGAGCGCAACACCCCACAAGAGCTCGCGCACCCCCTCGGCGCTCTCGGCGCGAATGGAGTTGAGCTCCGCGCGCGCGGCGTTCGGCTCACCG
>QGUH01000437.1 GCA_003242355.1 Pseudomonadota bacterium | reverse complement strand
CGTGGCCCGGGAGGCCAGAGGCGCGGGGACCTATTCGGGGGGAGGGTCGGGGGCGGGAACGGCGAGTTGGAGCTCGATGTAACGGCCGCGGAGGGGATCGTCGGGATCGACGGGGAGGGCGCGTGCCCAGGCGCGGGGGAAAACGGCGCGGTCGTGGTGGAGCTCGAGGTAGAGCGAGAGGACGAGGCCGAGGTGGACGACGCAAACCAGCGCTCCGGGGAGGAGGCGCTTCCAAGTCGGCGGTTTGGGCGCCCGGGAGATCATGGAGCGCTCGCCTCCACGGCAGCGACGATACGACGCCGCGCGCGTTCGAGGAGGTAGCCGCCGCCGAGGAAGACGACGCCGAGGCCGATGAGGCTCAAGGAGCGGCCGAGCTTGTCCATGACGGCCGAGAAGTAGAAGAAGCCGACGGTGAGGGCGAAGAGGAGGACGCCGGTGTTGACGGTGTCCTTCTTGGTGAGGTGAACACCACCAGCGACGACGGCCGCCGCCAACGCGGCGCAGGCAGCGAAGACCCAGGTGGCTTCGTGCTCGGTGGCCCACACGAGCAGGCCGAGCATGGAAGCGACGGTGCCGGCGAGACCGAGGCGCTCGATGGCGCGGATGCGATCCCGCGCGCCCCACAAAGAGAGCGCGCTCGCCGCGGCGAAGCAGGAGAACCAGGCCACGAGCAGCGGGCGCGGCCGATCGAGCGCGAGCACGGAGAGCGCGCCCACCCAAACGGCGACGGGCACGAAGTACCACGCGTCACGTCGACGCAACACGATGCCGAGCGCAAGCGGGAGCGCGAACGCGACGACGTGCGCAGCGATGTCCCCGCTCCCGAGCGGACGCGCACCGCCGCCGGAGGGATGCCACGGAGTGTCGAGCGCGAGGAACAAGTACGCGACGCTCGGAAAGAGCGCGATGGCGCCGAGGAGGGAGAGCACGCGGCGCGTGTTCGTGGTGCGATCGGGGCGCCGGTGCGTGTCGTCGACGTCGGGCGCGGGGAGGCGCGCGAGCAGGTAAACGATGGACATGAGGGTGAGGCCCTGCGCCGCGGCGAGATCGACGCCGGCGCCGGGCTCGAGGCGCACGGCGCGCTCGGCGACCAGCCACGCGGGAACGAGCACGGCGGCGAAGGCGGCCTGCGGCGCGCTCCACTGCAACGCCCACGCGACGAGCGCGCCGAGCGCCCACAGGAAGAGACCCCCCGTCCAGTTCTCGGGGAGGTTGAAGATCTGCCCGGTGAGGTAGAGCGCGGCGCCGAGGCTCGCGGTGCCCGCGGCGTGCAGCGCGGTCGCGAACCACGGCAGGCGCAAGGTCGCGAGCATGCCGCCGAGATGGAGCGCGCCGACCACGGAAATCACGATGGCGAAGCGGTTGCCGGGAGAGAGCGCATCCCAATGGGCAGCGACGAAGAGCAACACGCCCGCGCCGAGCGAAAGCGCGCCGAAGCCGAGCGCAACGATCGCGAGCCACGGCACGGGGCGCGCGCGCCGGGCCGCCGCTTCGTACTCGACGATGCGCCGAAACGTGGGCTCGTCGAGGATGCCCGCGGTTCGCCAACGCTCGAGGTCACGCTTCCAACGCTCCCGCATGGTGACCCGATCGATCGATACACGCCCGTCGCGCCGAACACCAGAGGGGGTGTGATGACGCGTGGACGCATGCTCACCAGAGACTCGGATGTCTCGATTCGACACGCGTTCACCCCGAGCGAACTCCGAGTACGTTCCGAGCACACTCGACTTCTCGTCATCGACGAACCGAAAACCGCCACTCCGCGCCGAGTGAAGTATCCGGCACCTCTTGTGCGATACGGGTCGGTTTGCCCCGCGTTGCCACCAAACCGAAAACGCCATCGCACCGAGTCGAGCGACTCGATTCCGCGTTTCTGCGTCACCGACGAGCCGAAAGCCGTCACTCTGCGCTGGATGAAATATCGGGCGCTCGTTGTGCGACACGCCACTACTTGGCGCGCAGAAACGAATTGGCGCGCGCATCGAACACGGTGAGCTCCTCCGTGAAGCTGCGGGGCGGCAGCGACGGCTGCCGCGGCCGATGCACCGCCCACCAGCGCTGCGCGTGCTCTTCGGTCCAGGCGTGCTCGGGCGGGATTTCGATGCGCTTGAGGCGGCGAATGAGGGTGCGAGCGCTCGCGGGACGGTGCTCCGGCGACTTTTGGAGACACGCGCGCACGATCGCGTCGAGCTCGCTCGGGAAATAGCCGTGAACGAGCGGCTCGAGCCGCGGCGGCTCGGAGTGGACGTGAGCCGCGAGCAGCGCCTGCGTGTCCGGCTCGTCGAATACTTTGCGCCCGGTGAGCAGGAAGAACGCGACGCAGCCGAGCGCATACAGGTCGGTCCGCGCATCCACGCCGTGGCTGCCCGCGATTTGCTCCGGCGCCATGTACGCGGGCGTGCCCATGAGGCCGCCCGAGCGCGTGAGGGTGTCGGCGAGCGAGTGGTCGGCGAGCCTCGCGGTGCCGACCGCCGCGCCGTGCACGGAGCCGCCCGGTCCCCGCACGAGCCCGAAGTCGAGCACCTTGATCACGTCGACCTCGTCGGCGGCGCGACACACGAACAGGTTCGCCGGCTTGATGTCGCGATGGACGAGGCCCGCGTCGTGCGCTTCGGCCAGGGAGCTCAGCGCCTGCAAGAGAAAGTGAATGACGCGCGCGGCGGGTTGCGCGCCGTGGCGCTTGACGAGCGTGTCGAGGTCCATGCCATCGAGCAGCTCCATCACGTAGAAAAAGGTGCCGTCGTCGGAGACGCCGTAATCGAAGAGCTCGATGGTGTGGCGCGAGCGCAGCGACGCGAGCGTCTCGGCCTCGCGCCGAAAGCGCGCGCGGGCTTCGAGGGTCGCGGCCGAGGCAATCTCGGGGTTGATGAGCTTGATGGCCGCCTCGCGCGCGAGCAGGCGATGCTCGGCCTTCCACACTTCGCCCATACCGCCCTTGCCGAGGCAGCTCACCAGGCGGTAGCTGCCGAGCTCGCGCGCGGCGAGGCGCGCTCTGCGCGCTTCGTCACGCGCCTCGGCGGCCTCGCGCCGCACGCGCACGATGTGGAGCGCGAACAAGCCGCCCGCGAGGACGGCGAGCGCCACCGCAATCCCGGCAATGGAGAGGCTACGCTGCTCGTACGCGCGCAGGCCCCGGAACACGTCCGCTTCGTCGGCGAGGTACGCGACGAACCACCCGAGCGTCGGATCGTGCGAGGCGGGCGCGACCGCCGCGAGGAAGCGCTCCGTCCCCGCTTCGACCGGAAAGAGCGCGGGCTCGGCGGTGCCGCGGGTCGCGTCCGCGTGCGCGAAGAAGGCCTCGAGCACGGGGTCTTCGAGATCGCGGTAATGCAGCGTGCGATCGGCGCGCAGGGGGAGCTTGGCAATGCGCGGCGCGCCGTGCGGATACGCGAGCAAAGTTCCGTCGCGCGCGAAGAGCACGGCGCGTCCGCCGCCGCGCTGCCGATCGCGCAGGTACGAGGAGAGCACGTTGACGTCGAAGTCGACGGTAATGACGGCGTGCAGGCGCTTCGTCGCGCCGTGCCCGACGTACACGGGCTCGGTGCGCGTCACGCCCGTGTAGTGCGTCATGTAGAACGGATACGGCGGCGTCCACACGCGCTCTCCGCTCGCGACCGCCAGGCGATAGAAGCCGCGTTCGCGCGGGTCGTACGCGGACCGCTCTTCGCGCCGCATCGTGAGCCGCCCGCCCTCCGCGAAGTCGTAGCGCCGCACGCGCGTGCCCGAAGGCTCGATGCGACTGTCTTGAAAGCGCAACGTGGCGTCGTCGTCGACGTACGCTCCCTGGAACGTGCCGTCGGGAAAGCTCGCGCTCACGTACGCGATTCCCGGACGCCCTTGAACGAGGTCGGCGAGCGCGTGCGCGAACGCCTCGAAGGGAGCGCTCGTGTCGTGAACGCGCACGCGATCGGCGAGACGGTCGAGCACGGGCTCCGCTTGCGCGAGCACTTGGCGAATGTTGGCCGCGACGAGGCGCGTTTGCTCCGAGAGCCGATCGCGCGCGCTCTCGAGATTGCTGCCGCGAAGCGCGCGGTCACCCGTGAACGTGAGGAACATCCCGACGAGCGCGACCAGGCCCGGGATGATGAACAAGATGGCCAACGGTGACGCGAGCGCGCGGCTCACCCGGGAGCCGCCCGTAGCGGGCGCGGCCGGCGTGCCCCCTCCGATTTGGGCGTCCGCGACGCGCGGTCGGTCCATGGCAGGCCGGACGTAGCCTCGATTGCTCGCGCGAGGAAGGCGGCACGCGCGCCCCCCGCGAAGACGCCTTCGATTCCCGGCAACTGCCGAATTGCGACCGATTTCGAGAACGGCCTGCTCCGCCGTTCGGGAGCCGTCGCCTCCGCGCTCGGCCGTTCGCGACCCGCCGTCTCTGGTACTCCGGCCGTCGTCTCCGCGCTCGGCCGTTCGCGACCCGCCGTCTCCACTCCCCGTCCCAGTCCCGCGCTGAGCCGGCTCCTGTCCCTTATACACACTTAACGTGCCC
>QGUH01000436.1 GCA_003242355.1 Pseudomonadota bacterium | reverse complement strand
CCCACGTGACCCCCATCCCCCGCTTCGGAAACGACCTTCCCCCGAAGCCCCCCCCCTGGGGGCCCGGCCCGGAAAAAGATGGCAACCCCTCCCGCCTCGCCGTGCGGATCCTGTCGCGGCCCGTAGACGTTGGCGTATCGCAAGATCGTGAACGGCAGGTCCCGATAGGATCGATACGCGGCGAGGAGCTGCTCGAAGGCGAGCTTGTGAATCGCATACGGGCTCGCCGGTCGCGTCGGCGTGTCTTCGGAAGCGCGGGCGCCTTCGGGGACCTCGCCATAGATCGCGCCGCCGGTGCTCGCGAAGACCACGCGCGAGACGCGCGCTCCCGACTCCGTGCACGCATCGAGCAGGTTGATGCCGCCAATCACGTTCACTTCGGCGTCGAGGCGCGGGTCACGCACGCTGACCGCCACGCTCGCCTGAGCGGCTTGATGACTCACGACGTCCGGCCGGAACTCGCGAATGACTCGTCGCGTGCTGGAGGCGTCCCGGAGATCGACCTCGAACAGCGGGACGGACGCAGGCACGTTTTCTCGGCGTCCGGTGCTCAGATCGTCGAGGACCGCGACCTCGTGTCCTGCATCGAGCAGGGCATCGACGACATGACTGCCGATGAACCCCGCTCCTCCAGTGACGAGTACACGCACGCGGTTCTTATACATGCAGAGCCGCATGCGGTCGAGCGCCAGAGTGGGCCGTTGGAGCACAACGGGAACCGGTTTCCGGTGGAAAGAGCCCAAATTTTGCGCTCACTGTGGAGGATTGCACTGTGGGCCGTGTCCGCACAGGCTACGGCGCCATGGACATCCACACCGACCCCGACCCAGTCGCGATTCTGCTGCGATGGCACGACGAAGCGACCCGCAGTGGGGCCCTCGAGCCCAATGCGATGATGCTTGCAACGGCAACTTTGACGGGACGCCCTTCGGTGAGGACCGTGCTGTTCAAAGGTGTGGTCGATGGGCAGATCCGCTTCGTGAGTCATTACGAGAGCCGAAAGGGGCGCGAAATTGCCGAAAATCCAGCGGTGGCGCTCGTTTTCTTCTGGGCAGAACTGGGCCGCCAAGTCCGCGTCGAGGGCCGTGCCGCTCCGGCACCTGCCGAGGAGTCCGATCGGTATTTCCGCACGCGACCGCGCGACAGTCAGATCGGTGCCTGGGCGTCACCGCAGAGCGCCGTGATCGAATCGCGCGAGGCGCTCGACGCGCGGTACGAGGAGATTCGAAAGCGATTCGAAGGGCGCGAGGTGGAACGCCCGCCCACATGGGGACTGTACGGCGTAGAACCCGAGTCCATCGAGTTCTGGATCGCGCGACCGCACCGACTGCACGATCGCTTTCTCTACCGCCGGACGGGCGACGCGTGGTCGAGCGCGCGCCTCGCTCCCTAGAACACCGAATCGGTTCGACCGACCGTAGAGGGCGGCGTTTCGTAGGGGGCGAGACGCGCCGCCCCTTTCCGAGCGCGAGCAGAGTTCCTCGACCCGAGGCCGCGCGCGACGATTGCCGCGCTCGGTGGAGCCAGGACGCGGTTGTCGAGAGGCCGCGTCGAAGTCGCTTCGGCAGGCAAGTGCGAACGAGACGAGAACGGGCTCAATCCGACGGATCGGCGTTCTCCGGCGCTGGTTCGCTGCGGCGTGGACGCAGCGCGCGTTCGATTGCGGCGCCCACGTCGGCGGGCGCATCGCAATAGGCGGCGTGGTGTCCGGGCCCCGCCGAAAGCGTCCCCGTGCTGCAGCCCGTGAGCGCGTTTCGCGCGAGGAACTCGTCGAGGTGACGTACGAAATGCGCTGCGGTGGGCTCCGCGTGCGGACCGAAAAAGTCCCAGAAGAAGCGACGATGGGCCATGGGCTTCAGTCGAGCAATCGGAGCACCGCGAACAGCACGACCCAGATCGCAGCGAGGAAGTGCCAGTACTCGACGCACAGACTGACGCCTTCGTGGCGCGAGCTCGAGTACTCGCCGCGCTTCGTGCGCGCGAGCACGATGCCGAGCGGCACGAGCCCGCCGACCACGTGCGCGGCGTGCAAGCCGGTGAGCAGGTAGAAGCTGAACACGAACAGCGAGGGGCTGGTCGAGCGCAGCTCGAGCGCCGCCAGATCGCGCCAGTTTGCGGCCTGAGCTGCGAGGAACGCGAGGGCGAGCGCGCCGCCCGCTGCGAGGTAACGAACGGTGGTTCGAGGCCGGTTCGTGCGCACCGCGCGGCGGGCGCTTTCGAGCACCGCGCTGATCGAAACGACGAGGGCCGTCGAGAGCCAGAGTCCCGCAGGGGAACGCGGGGTCGTCTCGATGCGCCAGTTCGTGCTCTGCGAGCGCGTAATGACGTACGCAACGATGCCCGCCGCGAAGAACATGGTCAGCGAGGCGAAGAACACGTACAGGCCGAGCCGCCGGGAGGAGAGGCGCACCGGGAGTCGCCTCGGCGGTGCGCTCGTGCGGGGCAGGGCGTTCTGGTCCATCGGCGGGCGCTGGCATACCACCGAGGCAGCCGTGTGCCGAGTGTCGGGTCCCCAGGTGACAAGCGCCGACGAGCTGCCTATCCTGCGCGAAACCGCGGCCAACGAGCAGGGCCGCGCACCCGCATTCGCCGCCTCCGACCCCGCCCCTCGTGCGCCTGGCCGAGAAATTACGAGAACGACCCCGCCTTCGGGAAGCGCTGCGAGCCCTCCTTTCCGGAGTCCTCGCCGCGTGGACGCTGGTGCTGGCCGACGCGAAGATCCGCTCGGGGCTGCCGAAATCCGTGTACGTCGATCATGCGCTCGGCGCGCTCGGCCTCTACGCGGCGGTCGGCGCGCTCGTCGGGCTCCTCGTGTGGGGGCTCGTCACGCTCGAGCGCGCCCTCTTCGGCCGGCGAACGGGGCGCCTGCGCGTCGCGTTGTTCGGCGCGTACTATTTCGTTTGCGCTGCTGCCGCGAGCGTGAGCACGGCTCTGTGGACCTTCTCGGGCGCTCGCGCGCAGCGCTCGGTGCTCGCCGTCGTAGGTCCGATCGCGTTCTGTATCGCGTGCGGCGTCGTGAGCGCCGGCGGGGCGCTGTTCGCGCGCCGGGCGCTCGCCGCGCTCGAGGGAAAACGCTGGCAGTTCGCCGCCATCGTGGCGCTCTTCCTCCTCGCCGGCGGGGGCGCGGCGTACGTCGATCTCACCTGGTACGTGGCGCTGTATCCGCGGCTGCACACGCTGCTCGAGGTCGCGGCGGTGCTCTTCTTCGGCGTCGGCTATGGTCTCTTGCTCACCGCCGCTGCGCGATTCGTCACGGTGAGCCGCGTCCTCGGCGCTGCCGGCGCCGCGGCGGCGCTCTGGCTCGCGTGCACGGTCGTTTCCCCCCGCGTGCGCACCTTCTTCGACGATAGCTTGAAGCACGTCTGGCTCGAAGAGGGCTACGTCGGCCGCATGCTGCGCCGGCTCCAAGTGGTCGAGGCGTACCTCGAAGACCCCTGGAATTGGCCGGGCTTGCACATGTCCCGCATCCAGCGACTCCGGAAACGGTATCCGCTTCCGGACCTGTCGCTTTCCCCGGAGTGGAGTGAACCGCTCGCGGAGCCGCCGGAGGTCTGGGACGCGCTCCGGCAGATGCGCGGCGGGCAACCGCGGTACGACATCGTCGTCTTCTTCGTCGATACGCTGCGGGGCGACGTCGCGGAGAGCCGCGCGATGATGCCCGAGGTCCGGCGCTTCGCGGAGCGGGCGCTCGATTTTCGGCGGGCCTACTCGACCGGCTCCGACACGCTGCGTTCGTTGCCGGCGCTCACCGGCGGCAACTACGACGTGTTCCAAACGCCGCCGAACGACGTGCTCCGTGTGGCGCGGCGTTCGGGATACGAAACCACGGTGTTCATCGCCAAGAGCGCCTACGAATTCCTGGGCAAGCTGCGCCCGGAGTTCGGGTTCGAGCGGGCGGAGGTGATCGAGGACTATCCCGCGGAGCAGCAGGTGTGGGGCTACGGGGCCCAGCGCCCCACGGCGCGCGCCATCGTCGATCGCGCTATTGCCGAGCTCCAGAAAGAGCGTACGCGACCGCGCCTGTTCTGGCTGTTCCACTTCGATCAACACAACTGGGCCCAGCTCGACGCCGACCACGTCGAGGAGCAAGCCAAACGCTTCGGGATCGAAGACGATCCGGCGCAGCTCGCCTACCGGTATCGGGTCATCGCCCGCTCGATCGACGCCGAGTTCGGGCGGCTCGTGCGCGCGCTCGAGGAAGGGAATCGGCTCGAAAACACGATCGTCCTCTTCGTCTCCGATCACGGCGAAGGGCTGGGGCGCGACGGCTTCTGGATGCACTCGGTGTTCCTGTGGGAGCCGCTGATTCGCGTGCCGCTCGTGCTCTACGTTCCCGGACAACCGGCGCGGGTCATCCACGAGAAGGTCTCGATCGTGGACGTCGCGCCGACGCTCGGGCGCTTCATGGATCCGACGCTCGACGGGGCCGGATTCCACGGGCAAGATCTGCTGGGCCACCTGTTGCCGAGACGGCCCCCCCACCGGTTCCCCCTCTTTTTTC
>QGUH01000435.1 GCA_003242355.1 Pseudomonadota bacterium | reverse complement strand
CGTGGCTCGGTGAAATTGGGTTAAATGGGGGGACCCACAGGCTCCGGCCGCGCGGTCTCACCGAGCAGCGCGAGCGAACGGTGCCGTTCCTCGGATGCCTTCGATGCGCCGCTCCTCCCTCTTCCTCGCTGCGTTCTTCGCGGCCTGCACGGGTGCCGATCCAACGAGCATGGAGCCCGCCTCCAACGGCGGCAACGCGGGCGCGAGCGGGAGCACGGGCGGGCACGCGACGGGCTCCGGGGGCTCGGTGTCGAGCGGCGGCGGAAGCAGCGGCGGCGGCAAGGGCGGCGCGAGCGGCGGCGCATCCACGGGTGGCGCTCCGAGCAGTGGCGGAGCGACACCGATGGGCGGCGCCCCGAACGGAGGATCGCCGAGCTCCGGCGGCACGAGCTCCGGCGGCATGCCGGCAACGGGGGGAACGGCGGGAGAAGCCGGAGGGACCGCGGGCCGTGGCGGCGCTGGCGGCACAGCAGGCAGCGCGGGGACTGGAGACGATACGGGAAACGCCGGCAGCGCGGGCAACGGCGGAGGCGGAAACGACGGCGGCGCCCGGATCGCAATCGAGGGACGGCGGTTGCTGGTCGACGGCAAGCCGTTCCACATCCGAGGCGTGTGCTGGAATCCGGTTCCGCGCGGCGGCGTGCACCCGGACGATCTCGATTACGCGGCGTTCGCGCCCACCGACATTCCGCTCATGAAGGGCGCGCACGTCAACGCCGTGCGCACCTACGAGCCGCTCTTGGATCGCAGCGTGCTCGATCGGCTGCACGAAGCCGGCATCTTCGTGTTGAACAGCGTGTACGTCTGGGGGGGAGCGCCGACGAGCGTGGTCACGGAGCGCGTGAACGCGGTGAAGGATCATCCCGCGATTTTGATGTGGGTGCTCGGCAACGAGTGGAACTACAATGGCCTGTACGTGGACTTGTCGCACGCCGATGCCCTCGCGCGCTTGAACGAAGCGGCGGCGCTCGTGCGCGCCGCCGATCCCGATCGTCCGATCGCGAGCGTGTACGGCGAGCTGCCGACGACCGCGACGATCGAGGCGATGCCCGAAATCGACATTTGGGGCATCAACGCGTACCGCGGGATTTCGTTCGGCAACCTGTTCCAGGATTTCGCCGCACGCAGCGACAAACCCATGTTCCTCGCCGAGTACGGCGCCGACGCGTACAACGCGAGCCCCGGCGTCTCCGCATACGACCCGGAGAGCCAGGCGATGGCCGTGCGCGCGCTGACGCGCGAGCTCGTCGAGGCGTCCGCGGCCGCGAACGCTTCCGGGGTCACGATCGGCGGCACCCTCTTCGAGTGGGCCGACGAATGGTGGAAGGACGGTTCGGGCAGCCCGAACATGCACGACGTCGGCGGGATCGCGCCCGGCGGGGGGCCGTACCCCGATCAAACCTTCAACGAAGAATGGTGGGGCGTGGTCGACATCGATCGCAATCCCCGACCCGCCTACGACGCGCTCCGCGAGGAGCTCGCCGCGCTCGTGGAGCCCTGATCCGATGGCCTCGGACCCCGCGTTGATCATTCCCCTGCCCGCTTGGGTCGACGAAACGGTCGACGCGTTCACGGACCCACTCGCGAGGGATGCCGAACGCATGGCGCTCGCCGTGCGCCTGTCGCTCGAAAACGTGCAGCGCGGGGGCGGGCCGTTCGCGGCGCTCGTGTTCTCGGGGACGGAGCTCGTGGCGGCCGCGGTGAACAGCGTGCTTTCCACGGGCTATTCGCTCGCGCACGCCGAAACGCTGGCCCTGCTCCGCTTTCAAGACGAAACGCGCGGGCGCCCCGCCGAAGCGCTCGCACGTCCCGTGACGCTCGTGACGACGACCGAGCCCTGCTGCCAGTGCTTCGGCGCGATCGTCTGGTCGGGCATCGACCACCTCGTGTGCGGGGCGCGAACGAGCGATGCGGAGCGCATCGGATTCGACGAGGGACCCAAGCCCGCGGATTGGGCGACCGAGCTCGAACGACGCGGGATTGCCGTGACTCGGGACGTCGAGCGCGACGCGGCCCGAGCGGTCCTCGACGAGTACGCGCGCCGCGGCGGCACGATCTACGGGCGCCCCGGCCGCGGCTGAGGTGGGCGCGACGCGGCCTCGCGCAGCTCCGGCGTTCGAAGAGGCCACGACCTGGGACCGGTTTCAGAAGCGTGCTCGCCGGTGATGGCGCTTGATCCCGGGTGCTGGCCGGTGCTGAACTCGCGCGGGCATGCGATCGTGGCGGAACGTTCTGGGCCGTCTCGCGGCGCTCGGGCCGATCGTGACGGCGTGCGACGCGGGAAGCGCGGGGTCGTCGCGTCCGCAACCCCGGGTGGTGGTGCGGTGGGAGGAACGACGCCAGCACATCACGGGCTTCGGGGCGTCGTCGGCGTGGACGGCGCCGGCGTTGAGCAAGGAGCTCGCGGATCGGTTCTTTTCGGCGGAATCGGGCATTGGGCTTTCGCTGCTCCGGGTGCGCATCGCGCCGGATGGCACCACGGGCGAGGTCGAGACCGCGCGCGCAGCGATGGCGCGGGGCGCCCGCGTGTGGGCGGCGCCGTGGTCGCCTCCGGGCGAATGGAAGGCGCGGCCCCAGAGCTCGGAGCAGGCACGGCTGTTCGATACGTCGCAGGGCCTGTTCGGCGGGCGCCTATCGAAAGAACACTATGCCGACTGGGCACGGCAGCTCGCGGGGTTCGTGAAGAGCGTGGAGGAGCAGGGCATCGAGCTCATGGCGCTCTCCGTGCAAAACGAGCCCGACTACGAAGCGCCGTGGGAAACGTGCCGGTTTACTCCGGAAGAGCTCACGGAGTTCGTGCGCGATCACCTGATCCCGGCGCTCGCCGCCGAGGGCCTCGACACGCCGCTGCTCGCGCCGGAAGCAACCGGGTGGAGCGCGGTGGCCCGCTATGCCGACCCGCTGCTCGCGGATGCGACGACGCGCGCGGCAATCCGATTCGTCGCCACGCACGGCTACAACGGCTCGCCTCACGCGTATGCGGCGCCCACCGAGCACGGTAAGGAGTTCTGGCAAACCGAGGTCAGCGAAGACGACGGACCCGCGGGCGACACGGGCATGGAGTCCGGATCCCGGCTGGGCATCCTGATCCACGACGACCTGACTCGGGGGAACGTCAACGCGTGGCATTACTGGTGGCTCCTGCCGCGCACCGACGTGCAAACGGTCTCGAATTCCGCCCTCGTTCAAGATGGAGTGCTCACGCGACGCGCGTACGTGCTCGGCAACTTCAGTCGCTTCGTCCGCCCCGGATCCGTGCGCGTGGAAACGGCGCCGGCGGCACCCGGCAACAACGTCCACGTCTCCGCCTATCGGAGCTCGGACGCGGGGGAGCTCGTCATCGTCGCGGTGAACGCGAGCGCGGTGGACGTGGAACAGGCGTTCGAGCTCGACGGCGTCGGCGTCGCCGAGCTCACGCCCTGGCTCACCTCCGAGGATGCGGCGCTCGAGCCTGGAGAGCCCGTAGCGGTGGAGGGTGCGACCTTCCAGTACACCCTCCCCACCCGAAGCGTGACGACCTTCGTCGGCGCGGTCATCCCGTGATCCGTCCAGCAGCCGAGCGCTCGCCGCGCGATCGGGCGCCTTGCGCACTTCGACCCGAGCTTCGGTATCGGGAGCCGCGCGCGTGCCCCTGATTCAGGACGAAAGCTCGACGCGCGAGGCCCCCGCGCGCTCCCCGTCTGCTCCTCGGTGCGGGGAGCTCCGCGCTTGCCGATGCGATCGGCAAGGAAGCTCGACGGTCTCCGATTGCGCGAGGTCCCCGCGCGCTCCCCGCCGGATCCTCAGGGCGGGGAGCTCCGCGCTTGCCGTTGCGGTCAGTAAGGAAGGTCGATGCGCTCGCCGACGACGTCGAGCTCGATCGCGAGCGGTGTCGAGCCCGTAAGCTCGATGCTGCGCGCGTCGGGCTGGCTGCCGCCGATGGTCAGGCGGAAGCGCCCCGGCTCGAGCACGCGTCGCCCCGTATCGTCGATGAGCGAGAGGTCCCGCGGGGTCACCCGGAAGGACACCCGGCGCTCCTCTCCGGGCTCGAGGCGAATGCGCTCGAAACCCCGCAGGCTGTGGTGCGGCACGACGCACGAGGCCTCGAGGTCCTTGATGTAGAGCTGCACGACCTCGTCGCCCGCCCGCTCGCCGACGTTCTTCACGATCGCCGACACCTCGACCTCGTCGCCGGGGCCGATGCGCGCGTTCGACAGCTGGATGTCGCGGTATTCGAAACGCGTGTACGAAAGGCCGTACCCGAAGGGATAGAGCGGCTCCTTCTCGAGATAGCGGTAGGTACGTCCCTTCATTCGATAATCGGTGAACTCCGGAACGTCGGCGATGCTGCGCGGGAACGTGATGGGCAGCCTGCCGCCCGGATTCACGTCGCCGAAAAGCACCTCGGCAATGGCGGTTCTGCCCTCCTCGCCCGGGCACCCGGCGTCGACGATTGGATGGGCGGGCTCGTGCGCCCACGTGACGTCCAGCGCGCCTCCCGCGATGAGCACAAGCACCCTCGGGTTGCCGA
>QGUH01000434.1 GCA_003242355.1 Pseudomonadota bacterium | reverse complement strand
CCCGTGGCTCAAGGTGCGAGCGCCGGGAGGTGAGCGTTACACGGAGTTGAAGCGCCTGCTGCGCAGCCTCGACCTTTATACGGTTTGCGAGGAGGCGCGGTGCCCCAACGTCGGCGAGTGCTGGGGTGCCGGCACCGCGACGGTGATGCTCCTGGGCCACACGTGCACGCGGGGCTGCCGGTTCTGCGCGGTGACGACCGGCAATCCCCGCGGCGCCGTGGACCCCCGTGAGCCCGAGCACGTCGCTCGTGCGATTGCGCAGCTCGGGCTGCGGTACGTCGTGCTCACGATGGTCGATCGCGACGATCTGCTCGATGGGGGCGCGTCGCACATGGCCCGCGCCGTGACCGCGCTCCGCCGCGAAATCCCCGAGTTGCTCGTGGAAACCCTGGTGGGCGACTTCGGCGGTCGTCGGCCGGACATTCGCGCCATGGTGGAGAGCGCTCCCGACGTGTTCGCCCACAACATCGAGGTCGTGCGTCGGCTGACGCCCCGCATTCGGGACCAGCGGTGTGATTACGATCGCTCGCTCGACGTGCTCGCGTACGCCAAGGAGCTCGCGCCCGCACGTTTCGTGAAGAGCTCGATCATGGTCGGGATTGGCGAAACCGACGAGGAAGTACACGAAACGCTCGCCGATCTCCGCGCTTCGGGCGTGGACATCGTCACGATTGGCCAGTACCTGCGCCCCACTCCGAAACACGCGCCCGTGGATCGCTACGTGCCCCCCGAGACGTTCGCAGCCTACCAGCGCGCGGGTGAGGAGCTCGGCTTCGCGTTCGTCGCCTCGGGGCCACTCGTGCGCTCGAGCTATCACGCGGCGGAGGGCTTCGTTCAGGCGCGGCTCCGACCGGGAGCGGGTGTGCCCGCACCGCGCACAGGGGCGACGCTCTCGGACGGCGGGCCAGCTGCCGGGCTCATTCGGCCCGAGTCACTCGTTCGGCGCTGACGCCGGCTGCTTCGGTCCGGCTCGAAACAGTCCGTGTTACGCTCGCTACCGAGCATGCCCGTCCCGGATTCGACTCTGATCGCGAAGGTCGCGAGAAAGCTCAGCCAAGCGCCGGATTCGCTGCGCGGACAACGCGCTTCGATCCTCGTCGCGGCGGCCGGGGCCTACTGCCTCTCCGGAGACCTGGACGAGCACTTCGACGAGCTCACGCGGCCCACGGGCTACGACCCGGGCGCGGCTCGCTTGTTCGAGGCTCTCATCGAAAGCGCGCTGGTGGTGATTCGCGGCGAGCGCGAGCTCGATCCCGCCGAGCGCGCGGCGCTGCAGAACGCGCTGCTCCTGGGCTGCTCCGGGTGCCTCTCGGAGCAGCGGGTGAACGAGCTGCTTCGGGATCTCGAGGAGCAGCTGGCCGCCGATGGCGTGGATCACCGGATCCAAGCGCTCGGTGAGGTCGTGCGGGGACCGGAGCAGGCGCGCGAAATGTTGCGCGTCTCGGCGCTACTCGCCGAAGCGCTCGGGGGCGTTCGGCACGACGAACGCGCGCTGCTCGCGCGCTTGGCGGAACGGCTCGGTGTCTGCCCGAGGACCGTGGACGAAATCCTCGTCGAAACCCGACGCGCGCTCCACGAGTGAGCTCCGTCGCGGATTCCCCCTGAAAAGCCGCTGATGCCATGACGACGACTACCCGAAAACGAAGCGACTCGATGCCACCGGACGACGGCGTCGTGCGCGTGCTCCGCGACGACTTGACGCTCGACCCCGAGAACGATCCAGGGCTGTCGGACGCCGAGGTCCTCCACCTCTACCGGCACATGGTGATGACCCGGCTGCTCGACGAGCGGTTGGTTGCGCTGCAGCGCCAAGGGCGCATCGGGTTTCACGTGGGCTCGCTCGGCGAGGAGGCCGCGATTTTGGGCGCCGCCTTCGCGATGCGAAAGAACGACTTCATCTTCCCCTGCTACCGCGAGTTCGGCGCGGCGCTGATGCGCGGTTTCGAGCTCGGCGTGTTCATCCACAACATGTTCGGCACGGCGAAAGACACCGTGCGCGGCCGGCAGATGCCGGACCACTACACGTGCCGGCGCGTGGGCTGGGGCTCGATCAGCTCGCCCGTGGGAACGCAGATCACGCAGGCGGTCGGCTTCGCTTGGGGCGCGAAAATCCGGAAGCAAGACGTGGCCACGCTCGTGTACTTCGGCGACGGCGCCACGAGCTCGAGCGACTTCCACAGCGGCATGAACTTCGCCGGCGTTTTCCGGGTGCCGACGATCTTCTTCTGTCGGAACAACGGCTGGGCGATCAGCGTGCCGGTGACGCGACAGACCGCGAGCCGCACCTTCGCCGAGAAGGCCGCAGCGTACGGGATTTTGGGCGTGCGCGTCGATGGCAACGATTTGTTCGCGGTCGTCTCGACCGTTCGCAAGGCGCTCGAGCGCGGGATTCGTGGCCAGGGAGCGACGCTGATCGAGGCCATCACCTATCGCATGGGGGGGCACTCGACGAGCGACGATCCGAACCGTTACCGGGGCAGCGAGGTGCTCGAGCCCTGGGCGTCACGCGACCCGATCGGCCGGGTGCGGGCCTACCTCGAAAAGCGCGAGCTCTGGGATGGCGCTGCCGAGGAGCGTCTGATCGCGGAGATCGACAAAGAGTTTCGCGAAGCGGTGGCGGTCGCCGAGCGCACACCGCTGCCGCCCCTGGAATCCATGTTCGAAGACGTGTACGAACGGCCGCCGTGGCACTTGCTCGAGCAACGCGCCCAGCTCCTCAACGGTCCTCGCGCGCCGAGCCCGCACTCGTGATCGGAGCCTCTACGTACGGAAGGTCGCGGAAGTAGCTGTCATGCCGCAGATGAACATGGTTCAGGCCATCAACGACGCGCTCCGCATCGCGATGCGGGCGGACGATCGCGTCGTGATTCTGGGCGAGGACGTTGGGCGCGTGGGCGGCGTGTTTCGCGTCACCGCAGGGCTCTTCGACGAGTTCGGCGACGAGCGCGTCATCGACACGCCGCTCAGCGAGAACGGCATCGTGGGCACTGCCGTGGGGATGGCGCTCTACGGGCTCGTTCCCGTCGTCGAGATCCAGTTCGCGGATTTCATCTGGCCCGCGTACGACCAGATCGTGAACGAGCTCGCCAAGTACCGGTACCGCTCGGGCGGAGAGTATCCGGCGAAAGTCGTGATCCGCGCGCCGGTGGGTGGGGGAATTCGCGGTGGGCACTACCATTCGCAGCACCCCGAGGCGCCGTTCATCCACGTGGCCGGCCTGAAGGTCGTCTGTCCCTCGAGCGCCTACGATGCGAAGGGTTTGCTCCTTTCGGCGATCGCGGATCCCGATCCCGTCCTCTTCTTCGAGCCGAAGCGCGTGTATCGCGCCGCCAAAGGAGAGGTTCCGGCCGGCGCGTTCACGGTTCCGCTCGAAAGCGCCGCCGTGGTGCGGCCGGGAAGGCACGTGACCGTGCTTGCCTACGGCGCGATGCTCTACGAGGCGCTCGATGCGGCTTCGAAGGCGGTGGCGCACGGGGTCGAAGCGGAGGTCATCGATTTGCGGACGCTCTGGCCCGTGGACATCACCACGATTCTCGACAGCGTTCGCCGTACCGGTCGTCTGGTCGTGGTGCACGAGGCGCCCCGGACGTGCGGTTTCGGGGCCGAGCTCGTGAGCCTGGTGGTCGAACGGGCCTTCTACCATCTGGAGGCACCGCCCATCCGCGTGACCGGATTCGACACGCCGTTCCCGTACTCGCTCGAGATGGAGTATATGCCGCTGTCGCACCGCATCCTCCCGGCTCTGCTCGAAGCGGTGCGATCCTAACCGGGTTCATCCGCGCGGCGCGCGACGACGAGGCGAGATCATCATGTCGAAGTTCGAGTTCAAGCTTCCCGACATCGGCGAAGGGGTCACGGAAGGCGAAATCGTGAGCTGGCTGGTCCAGGAGGGGGACGCCGTCGCCGAGAACCAGGACATGGTCGAAGTGATGACCGACAAGGCCACGGTCACGATCGGCGCACCGCGTGCCGGTACGATCGTCGACCGTCGTTTCAAGGTCGGCGACACCGTTCCGGTCGGCGAGGTGTTGGTCGTGCTCGACCTCAACGGTGGTGCTGCTCAGGCGCCGCAGCCGGCGCCCGCCCCGGCGAAGGCCGCAGAAGCGGCGGGGCCCGCGGCGACGGCCGTCGGTGACATTCGCGAGACGTTGCCCGGCGTGCCCGAGCCGAAACCCGCGGCGCCGGCGCCGCGCAACGATCATCCGACGTCCGAGCGCCCGCTCGCGGCACCCGCCACCCGGAAGCTGGCGCGCGAGCTCGGGGTCGATTTGCGCTCCGTGCAGCCGTCGGGCTCCGGTGGCCGCGTCACGCGGGAAGACGTCGAGCGCCACGCCGCGGCGGCGCGCGCGCCCGCACCTGCTCCCGGCCCTGCGCCTGCGCCCGTGCCCGAGCCAATGCGCCCGGTCGCCCCCGGCGCCGTCGAGGAACGCGTTCCGATCCCCGCCCCCCCCAACCGATCCAACGGGAACTGGCCGCGTCCGAACCAACGGGCCCCCCACTCAAACAACCA
>QGUH01000433.1 GCA_003242355.1 Pseudomonadota bacterium | reverse complement strand
GCGGAGCTGCGTGAGGAAGATCTCCGGCCGCGCCAACGCGAGCCGCACGGCGCGGAGCCCGAGCGCCGGATTGAGGTCCGGCGGCAACTGCATCGCCGAGACGAACTTGTCCCCGCCGATGTCGAACGTGCGCAGCGTCACCGGCAGCGGCGCGACGGCCTGAACGACGCCGCGATACGTCTCGAAGTGCTCCTCTTCGCTCGGCGGCTCCGTCCGCTCCACGTAGAGGAACTCCGTCCGGTACAAGCCGATGCCGCGCGCTCCTTGGCTCAGCGCAATCTCGGCTTCGAACGGCAGCTCGATGTTCGCCCGCACGTCGATGCACACGCCACAGCGCGTCGCGACCGGTCGATCGCGGAGCTTTTGCCGTTCCCGCACCGCATCCTGATAACGGCGCGCCCGCTCCTGGAACTCCGTCGCCAAGCTCGGGAACGGGTTCACGATCACCTTGCCGTGCACGCCGTCCACGGCGACGACGTCGCCGTTGCCCACGCGCCCGAGCAGGCCGGGAACGCCGACCACCGCGGGAATCTCGAGCGCGCGGGCGAGGATCGCGGTGTGACTCGTCCGCGTGCCGACCTCGGTCACGATCGCGAGGACGCGATCGCGCGTGAGCCCCACGGTTTCCGCGGGTGACAAGTCCCGCGCCACCAACACGCCGGGGCCGCGATTCTCCGGCAGCGCGAGCACCGATCCCTTGCCGGTCAGGGCGCCGATCAGCCGATCGCCGACGAACTCGACGTCGTGGCTGCGCTCGGAAAGATAGGGATCGCCGCCGCGCCGGAGTTGCTCGGCGATCTCCTCCACCGCGGCGCTCACCGCCCACTCCGCGCAGAAACGGTCGATGCGGATCTTGCGCTCCACCTCGTCGCGCAACATCTCGTCCTCGACCATGAGCTGGTAGGCCTGCAGAATCGAGGTCTCGATGCGGATGGCCCGATCCCGCGCGCGCTGCTCGGCCACGCGGAGCTGGCGCGCGGCGACCTCGACGGCCTCCTTGAACCGGGCGATTTCGTCCTCGACGGCGTGTTTCGGCACGTGCCGCCGCACGACGCCGTGACGACGCACGTCGACCACGACGGCGGGAGCGATTGCATAGCCGGCGGAACCGCCGATGCCCTCGAGCACCACCGACCGGAGTCCGGATTCGGGAGGAGGGCTTTTGTCGTTCATCCTACTCGTCTTCCCCGAAGCGGTCGTGAATGAGCTGCCCGAGCTGGGCGACCGCCTCTTCCGCTTGGGGCCCGTGCGCCTCGATGGAAAGCTTCGTGCCCTTCGAGCCGCAGAGCAGAAGCACGCCCATCACGCTCTTCGCGTTCGCCGTCTGCCCAGCGCGGCTGATCACGATGTCGCACGGAAACTTCGACGCGAGCTGGACCAGCTTCGTCGCCGCACGCGCATGCAACCCGAGCTTGTTCCTGACCTCGAAGGTGCCACGAGCACTGGTCATGCGGTGTCGCCTCCCTCTTGCGGAGCCGCCCCCGCATGGTCCGGGTCGGCCCCAGGCCCCCTCATCTTGATGCGTTCCACGTCCCGGTGCACGACCTCGATCGCGATTCCCAGGCTCGACTCGAGGCGACGCGCAAGCTCCTCCGCCACGGTCACGGAGCGGTGGCGCCCGCCCGTGCATCCGACGCCCACCGTGAGATAGCTCCTCCCCTCGCGCTCGAAACGGGGGAGGCAATACTCGAGCAGCCCGGTCGCGAGCTCGACGAAGCGCTGACACTCCGGCAGCCCGAGAACGTACGCGCGCACCGGCTCGTCGCTCCCAGCGAGCTCGCGCAAGCCGGGCACGAAGTGCGGGTTTTTGAGGAAGCGCACGTCGAGCAGGATGTCGGCGTCGACGGGAACACCGAACTTGAAACCGAACGAAACGAGGCGCGCGTGCATCCGCAAGCGCTTGCCCGCACCCGGCCCGAAGTGGTCGAGGATCAACCGCCGAAGGTCGTGCACCGAGAGCTGCGTCGTATCGATCACCACGGAGGCGCGCGCCCGCAGCGGCGTGAGCAACTCGCGCTCGATGCGCACGCCGTCGAGCACCGCAACGGCCGAGCGCTCGTTGCCGAGCTCGAGCGTCGTGCTGAGCGGATGCGGCCGTCGCGTGCTGCTGAATCGCCGCAGAATCGCCTCGTCCGCCGCGTCGAGGAAGAGCACCACGACGTCGCGCGTCGGAACCCGCGCGAGCTCTTCCACGACGGCGGCCGCGTCGTCGAGGAACCCACGCACGCGCACGTCGATGCCGAAGGCGACCCGGCGCACGCCCGCCGCCGTCAGCGCCGAGAGCGTGCCCGAGAGCACGGGCGTCGGCACGTTGTCGACGCAGAAGTAGCCGAGATCCTCGAGCGCGTTGACGGCCGTGGACTTTCCGGCGCCGCTCACGCCCGTGACGATGACGACCTGGGTGCGCGCCTCTCTGCCAGCGGGCACGGGCCCCTCGCTCATCGTCTCCGCTCCCGCGCGACGACCGGAGGCGGCGACGCGCTCTCGTTGGGGCTCGGAGGCCGCGGGCTCGGAGTGTGCACCCGGCCCGAGCGCGCCGACTCGGGCGCGAGCAGCCTGCCCTCGAGCCGTTGCACGAAGTCGCGGGCCGAGTGGTGGCCCGCCTGCCGGAGCAGCTCGTCGCGCGCGGCAATCTCGATGATGCTGCTCATGTCGCGACCCGGCCGGACGGGGAGCACGACCTCGCGGATCGGAATGCCGAGAATCTCACGGGTGCGATCCTCGAGACCGATGCGGTCGTACTGCGCGTCGGGCTGCCACAGCTGAAGCTCCACCACGAGATCGATCCGCTTGCGCTCGCGAATCGCCGTAACCCCGAACAGGTCCTTGATGTTGAGCACGCCGAGGCCGCGCACCTCGATGTGATGACGAAGGAGCGCCGCCGGTTGCCCGAACACCATGCCCGGCGGGCGGTAGTCGCACTCGATCACGTCGTCGGCCACCAGGCGGTGCCCGCGCATCACGAGCTCGAGCGCGCACTCGCTTTTGCCGATGCCGCTCTTACCGAGCAAGAGCACGCCGACCTCGAAGACGTCGACGAGCACGCCGTGGATGCGCGTCCTCGGGGCGAGCCGCTCGTCGAGCAGCGCGTGGACGGCCGCGATCACCGCGGACGAGCGTTCGGCGCACACGACGAGCGGCGTCCCGGTGCGCTCGGCCGCCTCGCAGAACGGCGGCGGCGGATCCACGCCGCGGGTCACGAGCACGCACGAAAGCCCTACCGAAAAGAGGCTCTCGGCGGCGCGCACCTGCGCGTCGCGCGACAACGACTCGGCATAGCTGAGCTCGGTCTCGCCGAGCACCTGCAGGCGCGTGCCCACGACTCCGCGCAGGTGACCGACCAGCGCGAGCCCCGATTTCTGGATCCGCGGGTGATCGATGCACCGATCGAGCCCTTCGGCGCCGGCGACCAAGCGTACGTTCAGGCCGAGCCGGGGATCGTCCAGGATTTCGCGTACCGTGACGCCGCGCGGAGGCTCCTGCGACGACTCGTTCACCCTCACCTCGCCTGCACGTCGTGCGCTTGAATCAGCCCGTAAGCGGCAGCAGGGCTACTCGCCGAGGCGAGCTTCGCACGCGTCGAGTCGTCGCGTAACAAGCGCGAGATGCGCGCGAGCGTTCTCAGGTGCTCCCCCGTCGCGCGCTTCGGTCCGACCACCCCGAATACGATGCTGACCCGCCCGCCGTCGATCGCGTCGAAGTCGATCCCGCGGGGACAGACGAGGAGGGCCGCGGCCTGCGACTCTGCCTCTTCGAGAGCGGTGTGTGGAATCGCCACGCCGTCACCGATTCCGGTGCTCTGCAGCCGCTCGCGTTCGATCAGATGCTCCTCGAGACGAGCTCGGTCGACGTGAAGCGCGCGCGAAAGCATCTCGGCGAGCACCCGCAGCGCGTCGGCTTTGTTTCGGACATGACCGCCATCACCGTCGATCAGGATTCTATCGACGGTGAGGATTTCGCAGAGTCGCATGAATGAGCTCCGTCGGGCGCCTGGCCCGCTCGAGTGCGCTTCTACGAGGCACGCTTCGCCCGAGCCTTCGTGGCCGCCGCCTTGGGCTTGGCCTTGGCTTTCTTCTTAGCTCGGCTCGGCCGCGTGGCAACCAGCGGCATCGAGCGCGCGGCCGGTTTTTCCAGCACGCGGCGCTTGGATTCGGCGGCACCCTTGGCCACCCGAATTTGCCGTTCCAACTTGGAAATGAGCAAGTCGATCGACGCGTAGAGATCCTCGCCGCTCTCCTTGGCTTCGAGGTGCTCACCCCCGCTCGAGATCCGAGCCTCCGCGATCTGCTCGAGCCCGTCGATGGATAGGGTGACCTTCGCCGACATGGGTTGACGCAAGAACTTCTGCAGCTTCCCCAGCTTCTCGGTCGCGTAGCGCTTGATCGCGTTACTGGCGGCCATGTGACGGAAGGTGATGCTGATGTTCATTGAAACCTCCTCGAGGGGCTCGGTGGCATCGAGCATATCCCAGTCGCGCGGTTCCTGGCCCACTCGAGGAGAGCAGATCGCGACCGAAC
>QGUH01000432.1 GCA_003242355.1 Pseudomonadota bacterium | reverse complement strand
CTGTTGAAAACCCGGCGACGCTTGAAACAGGGAAAGGCGGGTTCCAAGCCCGCTGCCTTCCCTGTCACCGCCCCCGCGGCGAGGGCCTGATCGGCCCCAATCTCACCGACTCGCACTTCATCCACGGCAGCTCGCTCCTCGCCATCTACGAAGTCGTGTCCAAAGGGGTCGCCGACAAGGGCATGCCGGCTTGGTCGGAACAACTCCGCCCCGAGGAGCTCAAGCGGGTCGTGGCCTTCGTGGGATCCATCCGAGGAACGAACGTTCCAGGGAAGGCCCCGGAAGGCACGAAGGAGGAGTGACGTGACCGCACCGGCCCTGCGCGGGCGCGTGCTGCCGACGCTCAACGCCGACGGGACGCGCCGCCTCATCCGTCCACGACTGTACGTCGGCCGGACCTACCGATGGCGACGCTCCCTCGCGATCGCGCTCATGGCGCTCTTCGTAGGTCTTCCCTTCGTGCGGGTAGGTGGCAAGCCGGCCGTCTTGCTCGACGTCGCGCGCCGTGAGTTCACGCTCTTCGGCACGACGTTCCTGCCGACGGACGGCGTGCTCCTGATGCTGCTCCTGCTCACGATCTTCGTGTTCATCATCTGGATGACGGCGCTCGTGGGGCGCGCCTGGTGCGGGTACGCGTGCCCGCAGACCGTGTACATGGAGTTCTTGTTTCGGCCGATCGAACGGCTCTTCGACGGCCCCACGGGAAAGGACGGGCGCGGTGTTCGCCGAGTGCTCAAATACGGCGTTTTCGCCGCGATCTCGGTGGTGCTCGGCAACGTCTTCCTCGCCTACTTCGTGGGCACGGACGCGCTCGCTGCCTGGGTCGTGCGCTCGCCGCTCGAGCACCCCGGCCCCTTCGTGTTGATGGCGGTGACCTCGGGGCTCGTGTTCGTCGATTTCGCGTACTTCCGCGAGCAGATGTGCACCATCGTCTGCCCCTACGCCCGCCTCCAATCCGTCCTGCTCGACCGCCGATCGCTCGTGGTCGGTTACGACGCCCGGCGCGGCGAGCCGCGCTCCAAGGGCAAGCCGAGACCCGGCAACGGCGATTGCATCGACTGCGGCGCGTGCGTCGCCGCGTGCCCGACGGGCATCGACATCCGCCAAGGGCTGCAGATGGAGTGCATCGCCTGCGCACAGTGCGTGGACGCGTGCAACTTCGTCATGAACCGGATCAAGAAACCCGAGGGGCTCATCCGCTACGGCTCCCAGGAGGGCTTCGAGACCGGAAGCCCCACGCGGCTCCTGCGCCCCCGCGTCGTCGCCTACGCGCTCGCGCTCGCCGCGTTGCTCGTCACCCTGTTCGTCGTCGGAGCGAGCCGGCAAGAGGCCGAGATCACGATCCTGCGCGGCGCGGGTGAGCCCTTCACCCGGCAGCAGGACAAAATCGTCAATCAAGTGCGGCTGCGCATCGACAACCACGCGCGCGCGGCACGCAGCTTCCGACTCGAGCTTGCCGATTCGAAAGGCGGCCGGCTCGTCGCGCCCGAAAACCCGCTCCGGGTTCGGGGGGAAGGACACCGAATCGGCAGTGTGTTCGTGATCTCGCCGGAGTCGGCGTTCACCGGCGGCGAACGGCGCGTGGAGCTCCTCGTGCACACGGAAGGAGAACCGTTGCGCATGGTGCCGCTCCGCCTGCTGGGACCGATCGAGGGAGGTGCACCATGACCGAGCTCGCGCAGCCGGTGCGCCGTGCGCGCCCGAACCTCTGGCCGTTCGTGCCCGCAATCCTCCTCACCCTCGTGCTCGCCGGGCTCGGGACGATGGCGGCCATCGCGATTCGCGACCCGGGCTTCGCCCTCGAGCCGAACTACTACCAAAAGGCCCTCGCTTACGACGGCGAGATCGAGCAACGGGCGAAGAATGCCGAGCTCGGCTGGCGCGTGCACGTCGGCGACGTCCGCGCCAGCGGCCGTGTGGCGGAGCTCGAGCTCGAGCTCGCCGATGCCGAAGGACGTCCGATTCCTGGCGCGACCGTCGAGCTCGAGGCCTTCGCCGTCGCCCGATCCGGGCTGCGCACGACGGGGCGCGCAAACGAGATCGCACCCGGGATCTACCGGGCGCGGCTCGAGGGCGCGCGGAGCGGCCTCTGGGAAGTCCGGGTCGAAGCGACTCTCGGTGGGACGCGGTTCACGGAGAGGGTGCGTTTCGAGATGGGAACGGCGCCATGAACCCCGTCTTCTTGCTGTCCGTGCTGCTCGCGAGTCTCGTCGGCAGCCTCCACTGCGCCCTCATGTGCGGACCGTTCGTCGCCGTGTACGCCGGCGGCGCAAGCCAGGCCCCCTTCCGGCTGCATGCCGCCTACCACTGCGGACGGCTCGCCACGTACTTGGTCCTGGGCGCGCTCGCCGGGCTCCTCGGTCACGCCCTCGACCTCACGGGAAGTCTGCTCGGCGTGACCCGTATCGCTGCGCTCGTGGCAGGGCTCGTGGCTGCGACCTTCGGACTGCTCGGGATGCTTCGCGGCGCCAGCGGGGCGAGCGGCGCGTTCGCCGGACCGCTCGCGCGCCTCGCCCCGCGACTGATGCGCCTGCCGGAAGCGCCGCGCGCGCTTGCCCTCGGCGCGAGCACCACCCTGCTCCCCTGCGGCTTCCTGTACGCGTTCGCCGCGGTCGCGGCCGGCACCGGAAGCGTTCTCGGGGGAACGCTCGTGATGGGCGTCTTCTGGCTCGGCACGGTTCCCGCGCTGCTCGGCGTCGGCCTGGTCGTCGGCAAGATCGCCGAACGCCTCCGGGGGCATGTCTCGTTCACGAGCTCGGCGTTGCTCGTCGTGCTCGGCATCGCCACCGTGATCGGACGCGGCAACCTCGCCGCCACCGCGGTATCGGCGCTGCACCCCGAGCGGCTCGGCACGTCGCCATCGGCGGCATCCCGAACGACGGCTCCCCTCACCGTCGAGCCGCCTTGCCACGCGAAAGGCGCCCGATGACGATGACCGTCGGCACGACCTCGGCGAACGCGGAGCGCGAGCACGCGTCGGGCGTGTTCCCGCGACCCACGGCGTGCGCGCATTGCGGAACGGCGCTTTCGCCGGGTGCCGTCGTCGACGAGAACGGAGAAGCGTTCTGCTGCGCCGGGTGTCGCGCCGTGCGCTCGTTCATCCTCGCCTGCGGCCTCGACCAGTACTATCGGCACCGCGACGACCTCGCTCCCGCTCCGCGACCAGCGACGCCCACGACGCGTGGCTACGCGGAGCTCGACCATCCAGACGTCTTCGAGCGCTTCGTCCAAACCGAGAGCGACGGCACGGCACAGGTGACGTTCGTCCTCGAAGGCGTGCACTGCGGCGCGTGTGTGTGGTTGATCGAGCGCCTTCCCCGCGTCGTGCCCGGCGTTTGCGAGGCGCGCCTCGCGTTCGAGCGCGCCGAAGTCCGGGTTCGCTTCCGCCCCGATCGCACCCGACTGTCGGCCATCGCACGCGCTCTCGATGGGCTCGGCTACCCGCCGCACCTGCCGAGCCGCATTTCGGGTGAGGCGCACGAGGCCAAGGCGGACCGCGATCTCGTGTTGCGCCTCGGGGTCGCGTTCGCCGCGGCGGGAAACGTCATGCTGATGGCCTTGGCGCTCTACAGCGGCGCGACCGACACGAGCGAAGCCCCGTACGCGACGCTGCTCCGCTTCGGCAGCATGGCGCTCACGCTCCCGACGGTCGCGTACTCGGGAGCCGTGTTCTTCCGCGGAGCCTGGGCCGCGCTGCGCACGCGCACCCCGCACATGGATCTGCCCGTGTCGATCGGTATCGCCGCGGGCACGCTCTGGGGCACCGTGAACACCCTGCGCGGGCAGGGCGAGATCTACTTCGACACGATCACGACGCTCATCTTCCTCTTGCTCGTGGGGCGCTGGCTCGGGCGACGGCACCAGCGCGCGGCGGCGCGCGTCGTCGATCTGTACGCGGCGCTCGCGCCGGCGACTGCTCGCGTCGTCGCGCCCTTCGGGCTCGTCGAGGTGCCGGCGCGCGCCGTGGAAACCAACGCGATCGTGGAAGTGCGCGCGAACGAGCCGTTCCCGGTCGACGGCGTCGTCGTTTCGGGCACGTCCTCCGTGGACGCTTCGTCACTGACGGGCGAGTCGTTGCCCGTGACGGTCACCATCGGCGATCGCGTCTACGCCGGCACGAAGAACACGGAGGCGACGCTCCACGTGCGGACCGAAGCCTCGGGTACGGCCACGCGCGTGGGGCGATTGCTCGCCAGCGTCGAAACCGCGCAGCGCGCTCGTGCGCCCATCGTCAAGCTCGCCGATCGCGTCGCCGGTTGGTTCGTCTGGGTGGCGCTGGGGCTCGCAGCCGTCACCTTCGTCGGTTGGTCGCTCGTGGATCCGACGCTGGCGATCGATCACGCCGTCGCGCTGCTCGTCGTGACGTGCCCGTGTGCGCTCGGCATGGCGACGCCGCTCGCCGTGAGTGTCGCCCTCTCCCGTGCCGCGCGCACGGGCCTTTTGTTCAAGGGCGGCGAGTTCCTCGAGGAGCTCTCCCGGCCCGCTCTGTTCGTGCTCGACAAGACCGGAACCCTCACC
>QGUH01000431.1 GCA_003242355.1 Pseudomonadota bacterium | reverse complement strand
GCGCCGACAGGAGCCGCTTCGGCGGTGGCGCTTGGGGGGGGGCTCGCAGCGAGAGGCGTGCTCGGAGCCGGAGGCGGCGCAACGGGCGGGCGGAGGGTAGCGCTGCGCACCCGTTCCAGCAGGGTGTCGCCTTGCGCGCGGAGCTGCGCGGCCACCGACAACGATTCGAGAGCGAGCCCGCTCACGTCAGACGAAGCGCGCTTCTGGGCAACGGAACGTGCGAGGTCCGTCAACCGGGTGACCGGGGAGGACTCGGGCGCCGGCCCGTCTTCCGCGCCCGCCTCGAACGGCGCTGCGAGCAGCGCCTCCGGCGTCGAACCGATGGTGGTCGTCGCGACTCGCTCCTCGACTGCTCGCGCCAGCGCGTCCCAGTCGCGCTCTGGAACCGCGGCTTCGCCGAGCAGGGCCTCCGCCTGCTCGAACAGCGTCGCATGCTCGTCAGCCATCACTCTCTCCGTAGCCGCGCGCCGCCAGATATTCGCGCAGCTTGCGGCGCGCCTCGTGGACGCGCCAGGCGACCGTGCCCTCGCTGCAGCCGAGCACTCGGCTCGCGTCGAGGTGCGACAGCCCGTCCACTGCCACCAAAATCAGCGTCGTGCGCAGGACCTCGCTCAACGTGTCGATCCCCTCCACGAGCGCGAGGGCGACCTGTCGATCCTCCGTCGCGACCGAGGGACTGCCGAGCCCGCTTCGCCGCTCCACGAGCAACGACTCGACGCGCGGATCGTCGGGGGAGCTCGAGCGCTGACTCGGCTTGCGCGCTCGGATCGCGTTCAACGACAAGTTGACGGCGATTCGATAAATCCACGTGAAAGGCTCGCTGCGTCCGTCGAAGCGGTCGAGGGCTCCGTAGGCGCGGACGAAGGTTTCCTGGGTCACGTCCTCCGCTTCCGTTGCATCGCGGAGCAGATGCAGAGCCAGCCGGTACACGCGCTTCTGATGCCGCCGCACCAAAAGACCGAACGCCTCGCTCTCACCCGCGCGCGCCGCCTCGACGAGCTCGCGGTCAGTTCGTTGCGACATCGACGCGTGACACCCCTCGTGCCCTGGCCCGAATCGGCACTCCGGGTTCGCGTCCCGCCTGGGGGGCGGCGGCCACGCAGCAACCGTCGAGGGGAGGAAACATCCAGAACGATTCGGGCGGAATCGCCCCCATCGGGGGGGCTGTTCGCGCCCGTCACGATAGTTCAACACTGTTTCATTGGACAACCGAGCGCGCTCGACCTTTGCCCCAATCGTAGGACGGCCAGCCGATTTGGTTGCCTGGAGGCGAGACGCCGGTCGCGCCAGGCCCCGTCGAGATCACTCCTTCGGCAGGAGGGAGGCGGGGCCGGTGCGGATCAGATCCCGCGGTCCTGCTGCGCGCGGAGCTTTTCCCGCAGCAGATCGCCCAAGGTTCCGAAGCCGCCTTCTTCCTTGAGCTTCTGCCGGTACTCCTTGTGGGCGCGCCGCTCTTCGTCTTCCTTGAAACCGCGGATGCTGAGCTTGGGCTCGCCGGTGCGCGGGTCGACGTCGATGATCTTCACGTCCACGATGCTGCCCGGCTTGAACGCCTTGCGCAGATCCGTGCCGCGCACGGTTCCGGTCTGACCGGCGGGGATGAACCCGCGCTGGGCGCGCCCCGTCACCCCGAGCACGCGCACCACGACGCCCGCCGCTTCGCCGCGCAACACCTCGGCTTTGACGAGCGCGTTGCGTTGGATCTTCTGCGCCGCTTCTTCGGCGCGCTCCGGAGGGGGCGCCGGGTGCAGGGCGATGCGCCGCGTGCGCGGATCGAAGTGGTGGACCACCACGTCGATTTCCTGCCCTTCCTTCAGCACCTGGCTCGGGTGCTCGATGCGCTCGAGCGACAGATCTGCGACGTGGAGCAACCCCTCGATATCGGGCTCGAGCTCCACGAACGCTCCGAACTTTTCGAGACGCGTGACCTTGCCGCGGTGCCGCGTGCGCGGCGCGTATTTCTGCTTGGCCGCCGCCCACGGATCTTCGATGAGCGCCTTGCGGCTCAGCCAAATCTTGCCGCGCTCGTCGATCTTCGTGATCTTGACGGGGAAGCGATCGCCGGGGCTGAGCAGCTCGGTCAGCGGCTTGCGCGTGTCGTGGCTCGCTTCCGATACGTGCACGAGGCCCTCGAGGTTCTCCGCCTCGGGCAGGGCGACGAACGCGCCCCACTCGACCACGGTGCGGACCACGCCTTCGAGCACCTGGCCCTCTTGGAGCAACGAGAGCGCGTGCTTGCGACGCTCGTGCGCTTCGGCCTCGAGCATCGGGCGGCGCGTCAACACCAGATCGCGCCCCTTGTCGAAGCTGACGATCTTGAAGTCGAGGCGCTGACCAACCAGGCCGAGGAAGTTCGCCTGCGCGGGATGCAGATCCATGCCCGACGCGGGAGCGAAGCCGCGCACGCCGCCGACGTCGACCTCGACGCCGCCCTTGATCACGCCCGTGACCAGACCCTGGACGAGCTGTCCTTCCTTGAACGCCTTCTCGAGCTTCGGCTTCGTCTCCTCTTCGCGGAGGGGCTTGCGCGTGAGCACGACGAGGCCGCCACGCGAGCCATCGTTGTGCACGCGCGCGACCAGCCGATCTCCGGGCGAGGGGACGAGATCGTCCGGCTCCATCTCGCTGCGATCGAGGATCGCGAGCGCCTTGCCCGACAGGTCGACCATGATGGCCGTGTCGATGACGGAGGTGACCTTGCCGAAGACCTCTTCGCCGACGTGGAAGGGGGCGCGGTCGCTCGCGCGGTGGGGACGCGCGGACTCGCGCGGTTCTTTCGCAGCGGCGTCGGCCGACGCGCCTTCCGCCCGCTTCTTGCGCTTGCGGCGGCGGCGTTTCTTCTTTCCGGTGCCGTCGGCCGCGCCCGGGGCTTCGGACGGCGAAGCGGCTTCTGCCTCGTCGCCTTCTTCGGCTTCTTGCTCTCCGCCGTCGGCGCCGTCGGCGGCCGTCTCGACCGAGCCCTGCTCGGTTTCCACGGCTGCCTGCTCGGCTTGCACCGACGGAAGCGGTACGGATCCGTCCGCCGGAGCAGGAGCTCCCTCCGGACCAGCGTCGGGACTCGGGGGTTCCGATGGCTGGACCCGGACCCCTGCAGGCGCCTCCGGCATCACCGCAGCGCTTTGGCTTGCGGCGACTTCGGAACTAACAGATTCATCAGGAGTCATGGCGGACCGGCTGGCTATAGCGCGCCTCCGGGCGAAAGGGAACGGCACCCCGGACAGCTGGGGACGCCTTTACGCCCTCAGCGCGTGATCGGCAAGTGACGGTTCTTGCCGCCGCTGCGATCGATCGAAAGAACGCCGGGATCTTCCTGGGCGAGCAGGCGGTCGAACAACGCCTCCGCGACGCTCACGAACGCCCGCGCCGTCTCCGACCCCGGTGCGGCCTCGACGATGGGCGTCCCGGCGTCGCCCCACTCCCGCACGCTCGGATGCAGTGGAATCTGACCGAGCAGCGGCGCGCCGGCGAACTCGGCGACCCGCTGTCCGCCGCCGGAGCCGAAGAGCTCGTGACGCATCGAACAACCACTGCAGACGAAGTAGCTCTCGTTCTCGACGACGCCGAGCACGGGGATCCCGACTTTGTGGCACATCGACACGGACTTGTAGACGTCCTGCAGCGCCACCTCCTGCGGCGTCGTCACGATCACGGCGCCGGAGGCATGGACCTTCTGCGAGAGCGTGAGCGCAACGTCGCCGGTGCCCGGCGGCAAGTCGAGCAAGAGGAAGTCGAGGGCGCCCCAGTCCACGTCTTTGAGGAACTGGAGCAGCGCGCCGTGCAGCATCGGCCCGCGCCACACCACCGCCGATTTCGGATCCTCGAGCAAGAACCCGATGCTCATCAGCTTGACGCCGAAGCGCTCGAGCGGTCGGATCTTCTTGCCGTCGCTCGTGGGCTGCCCCGCGATGCCGAGCATCGTCGGGATGCTCGGCCCGTAGATGTCGGCGTCGAGCAGGCCGACGCGCGTGCCCATGCGCGTGAGCGCGAGCGCGAGATTGGTGGCCACGGTGCTCTTGCCGACGCCACCCTTGCCGCTCATCACCAAGACGACGTTCTTCACCTCGGGCACGGGGTCGTCCGGAGCGACCGAGCGCGCCGGCACTCGAAGCTCAGTCATGCCGACCCCCTAGAGCCGGGTCAGAGTCGTGTCAAATGAGCCCGACGAGCCAAGCGAGCGCCATGCCGCCGCCGAAGCCCACGAGAACCGCCGCGAGCGCGACGCCGAGCCCTGCGCGGCCCGTCGGTCGCCAGCTGGGCGCGGGCGCCGGTTGAGTGGCTTCGAGCGCGGCCATGTCTCCGGGCAGCGGGGTGAAATCGCGCCCCGGCTTGAGCCGTGGAGAGGGCGGGGGCTTGGGGAGCTCGGGCGCCGTGAGCAACGAAGGGTTGATCGCCGGCGGGAGCGGCTCGAGACGTACCACGGACCGAGCGCTCGGAATGAGCGAGGGTTCCTCGGGGGACAGGGACGGCTCTGCCGGAAGCGGCCCCTCGTCCGAGCTGTCGTGGCGAACCTGCCGCGCGGACATCG
>QGUH01000430.1 GCA_003242355.1 Pseudomonadota bacterium | reverse complement strand
CACGAGCTTCGGCAGCACCGAGAGCGCATGCCCCTGGTAGCCGAGATCGAACGCGATGCGCGGCCGCACGGTGCGGTCGGCGCGCGGCAACCGCTTCGTCGCAATCGTCACGGCAACCGTGCGCTCGAGCTCGGGGAGCGCGCGCGTGACCAGCTCGCCCGCTTCTTCCCGCGCGAACGCGCGCGTGATCGGCAGCCGCTCGAGGTAAAAGCCCGTGAGGTCGGTCTCGGCGAGCGGGCGGAGCACGCTGCCGACGCGCGCGACGCCGAGGGCCACGACCTCGTCGATGGCCGGATCCTTCTCGATCCGCAGCACGAACCCACCGCGTGGGCCGTCGTCCACGACCGCGCGCGGGGCAATCGGTTCGTCCGAGACGCGCACGGGCTCGCCGCGAAAGGTCACCTCGGCGGCCTTGGCGAGCGCGCCGAGCACGTCGCGCATCCGCTCGAGCGGTACTTCCTCCCGCCGCGTGCCGCCCACGATGAAGTCGAGCTTAAGGTCCTCGTGCGTCGGAACGAGATCTCCGAAAGCGGTCGAGCCCTTGCGCGCAATACCGCTCGCGAGCGAATAGATCCGTTCTTCAGAGCCATTGGGGCGCACGACGAAACGCGCCAGCGTGAGGAGGCGCCCCTTGGTTCCGAGCCGATAGACGAGCCGCGCGCTCGGCGCCGCGGGTTCGGCCGCGACGGGCGCGGGCTTCGCCTCCGCGCGCGGCGCCTGCTGCTCGGGCTGCGTCGCGACGATCGTCGCCGCAGCGACGTGCGCGCAGGGATCGGCCTTCCCACCGCAATCGCACGTCCACTCGCCGTGCTCCGGGTACAGCGTGACCGTGGGCGCGATGGCGTGCCCCGGCGCGCGGACGCGATACGTGGGCTCGGCGCCGTCGATGCGCGTCACGGCGCCACCCCGCGCGAGCTTCACGCCTTGCGACCAGATCGCCGGCAAGCATGCCTTGCGCACCACCTCGAGGAATCCGGCTCCGTTCACGGCTCGGTCTCCTCGACGTCGAGCACGGTGAGGCCGACCGGAAGCTCTTCGCCGTACGCATTCGCCCGTTCGGCGGCCGCCACGGGCACCACGTCACGCACCGCCGCAATCCATTCGGCCGGTGCCTGAACGGCTTCGAGCCGGCTCACGACCTCGCGCCGCATGCCCTCGCCGATGTCGCGCGCGCGATCGCCCGTGCGGCGCGCGAGCTCGAACGCCGCGCGCGGCGCCGACGGCATCTGATCCCAGCGTTCGCGCAGCAGGTGATCGAGGAACCGCTCCGCCGTCTGCGCCGGAATCACGTGGTGCACGCTCGCGTAGGTCGGCACGCGCGCGCCGATGCGGCCGATGGCCGCCCAAAGCCGCGGATCGCGACTCGTCCACGTGCGCTCGAGCACGTAGCGCCCGAGCTCGCTCCGTCGCTCGGCGGGCACGCGCTCGAGCCAGGAAGCGAGCTCGAGCGCCTCGTCGGGAGCGAGCGGCTTCCACGACTTGACGCGCTTGAGGCGCAGCTCGGGCGGCGCGAGGAACGGATCGAGGACGTCGCGGATTTCGTTCTGTCGCGACTCCGACAGGCCCGCGGCGATGCGCCGGAACGCGATGAAGAACTGCTGCCACACGCGGTTCTCGCCGGCGAACGCGACGCCCTCCGCGAAGAGCCGCGCGAGCATCGAAACGCGGGTGCGATCGCCCGGGTATCCGAAGCCCGGACGCAAACAGTAGCCCGCGAGCATCCAGAAGACGCGCTCGTGATCTTCGGAGCGCCGCCGGCTGTTGTGCCCCGCGAGGATCGCATCGACGAGCGCTCGGTTCAGCTCGAGCGTCCACGTGCGGCGCTCGCCGAGAAGCCGCTCGAGATCACGCACCAGATCTTTGACGGCGCGCGGCTTGACGTCGGCGCGTCCCTTGCCGAAGACGCGATCGATCGCCTCGCGCGCCTCGGCGAGCCGTTGCGCGGGGACGCGCGGTCCTTCGGAACGGCGCGACGCGGCGGCGCTCTCCGCCCCTTCGGACGGTCGCGCCCGCAGATCGAACGCGAGCCGGAAGCGCCGCGGCGCACGCCCCGCGGGCGCGTCGCTCTCGACGCACGCGAGCTCGACGGTGCCGACGGCGCTGAGCTCTCCTTCGAGAGCCACCGGAACCTCTTCGCTCCCGGCCTCGCTCCCTTCCGCCTCGAAGCGAGTCGTCACCGGCGGCAGCGCCATCAATCGCGCCTCGTCGAGGGGAACGAGCGTTCCGGGCGCGTCCACGGAGCGGTCGTCCGCGTAGAGCTCGAAGCGCACCGGTTGCCCCACGCGCAGGAACAGCCCGCGACTCTTCGCGACGTGGCGCTCGCCCTCGAGCGCGCCGCGCGGCAACACCGAGAGCGCCCGGCGCTCGCCGCCGACCTCGACGCCCACGTAGTACCCGTGCGGCGATCCGCCGCCGATGCGCAGCCCGCGCCCGAGGATCGACAGGCCGTACGCCACCGCGCCGCGCGCGACGGCGAGATCGGGATCCGCCTGCGGCAGCAGCCGCACGCCCTCGGGCGCCCAGGTCTCGATCACGGCGCGCAAGCGCTCGGCGGCGCGCACCGCACGGAACAGGCCGCCGTTCAGAAGCAACGCATCCGGCGCCGGGCGATCGGCGTGCCGCGCGAAGAAGCCGGCCACGTGCCGCGTGATCGCCGGATCGCGCTCGTACGGCAGCCCGAACGCCTGCAGCGCGCTGCGTCCCGCGGCGGGCTCGGCGTCGCGCGGCACGAGCGGCAGAAATCCTTCGAACACGAGCTTCTCGGCCTCGGCGCGCTCGAGCACCGTCCGCGCCGTGCTGCCGACGAGCGACGACCCGGTGCCGAGCACCGAGATCGGAATGCTCTCCGGGGGATTGGGGCCGAGCAAGCGTTCTTTCGCCGCGCGGCACGCGAGCACCAGCTCCGCGAAGCGCACGGGCTCGAGCCGCGCGGGCGGCGTGACGAGCCGCGCCTCGAGCAGATGCGCGAGCGCGAGATCGATGTTGTCGCCGCCGAGCAAGAGGTGCCGGCCGACGGCGACGCGATCGAGCTCCACGCTGCCGGACGCGGCGCGCCGCGCGCGGATCAACGTGAGGTCCGTCGTACCGCCGCCCACGTCGCACACCAGAACGAGCACCTCGTCGCGCGCGGGTGTGAGCAGCTCTTCGAGCGGGCGCGTGCCGTGGCGCGCGAGAAAGTCGTAGAACGCCGCTTGCGGCTCTTCGAGCAGTCGCACGGTGAGCCCCGCGCTGTGCGCCGCTTCCACCGTGAGCTCACGCGCGACCTCGTCGAACGACGCCGGCACCGTGAGCACGACGAGTTGCTCGGCGAGCGGCCGCTCGGGAAACGCCGCGTCCCAGCTGCGCCGCACGTGCTCGAGCAAGCGCCGGCACGCTTCGATGGGCGAAAGCCGCGGCGTGTTCGCGTCCGCCGTCGCCCAGGGGAGGATCGGCGCGCTCCGATCGACGGCGGCGAACGAAAGCCAGCTCTTCGCGGAGCTGACCAGCCGCGCCGGAACCTCTTGACCGCGTCGGCGCGCGTACGCGCCGAGCACCCAGGGCGCGTCGCCGAACGGATCGACGATGGTTTCGTCCGGCAACGGCGCATACAAGAACGACGGGAAGAGCGGGCGCGCCTCGACCTCGTCCGCGCTCACGGCTTGCGGCACGGGGAAGATGCGCGGCGACGGATCCGCCTCGTCTGCCCATGCCACCACCGTGTGGGTGGTTCCGAGATCGATACCGACGATCGCGCCGTGCCCCATACGCTGCTCGGTCGTCAGCGGCCTTCGCCGGCGGCCGCTTCACGCCGCACGCTGAGCTCGACCTTCCACCGCTCGCCGGGATGCGTGGGCGCGATCGGCACCGCTTCGAGCTTGAGCGTGCCCACCGGCGTCACCGACGCTTGCAGCCGGATCGGCACGACGTCGCCCGCGCGTCGATTCTCGGCGGGAAGCGTGATCTCGATCGGAGCGAGCTCCTCGAGCTCTCCCGGCTTCCAGTCCTCGAGCAGCGTGCCCGGTGCGTCGGTGCGCCGCACGCTCGAGCCGAAGAAGCGGAACGTGACGGGCTCGCCGACGACCACGCCGAGCTCCTGCGGCGGCAGCGGCGACTCCGTCCCCTCCTCCATGCCGAACGGCGCCACGCACAGGGCGTGCACCGGCGGCTCGAGCCCGGGCACCGCCGGCATCGGGCTCTCGATGCCGACGTAGTAGGAGCGTGCCGTGCCGCCGCGGATGCGCAGGCCGCGCCCGCGACGGACGCGGCCGTAGTACGCAGCGCCCCGCGCGACGGCGAGATCCAGATCTTCGCCGGAGACGGCGATCGCGACGCCCTGAGGAGCCTCGGGCTCGAGCCCACCAAGATCCTGCCCAACGAGCGGCTCTTCGTCCTCAACGAGGACAAGGGGGAAGGCCAGCTCGGCGGCGTCTTCGCCCTCGGCCTCGAGAAGGGCCTGAGCGTCGCGACCGAGCGGGCGGGGAAAAACCGGCAGGGAACCCGGGGGGAGCCCCCGCCCAAACCCAACCGCCCCACCCCGCCCCTTGTCC
>QGUH01000429.1 GCA_003242355.1 Pseudomonadota bacterium | reverse complement strand
ACTCGTCGGCAAGGAGAAGGAGGAAAGGCCGCAGAGCTTCTGGAACTCCCCTGCGGGTGTGGCCCTGATTTCGCTGCTCGGTGGGGTGCTGATTTTGGTGTGGAACGCGGTGTCGTATCACTTCGACAGCGAGGCGGAGGGGAGAAGGCAGTTGTTCGACCGGCGCACGGCGGCCAAGCGGAGCCTGGACGACACCTTCGGAGTCTACTCGGGCCACGCTGCAACGATCTGCCTCGCGACCGTGCGCATGGAGTATCTCAAGCTCTGGCAGCAGTACTTGCTGAGTCCGCGCGGTGCACGGCTGAAAACGAAGGCGAACGACGAACGAAAGGCGGCGTGCGACGCGGAGCTCGCTTTGGTGACCTCTCGCGTCGAGGAGGACCTGAAACGCACGCAGGAGCGGCGCCAGAAGGCGTTCGAGTATCTCGCCACCGTGAAGGAAATCGAGCAGCCTCTGACCGACGTCGAAGCGGTATTCGCGACGGCCGCCACGAAACAGTCCGCCTCGCAGTTCGCGGAGGCGTGGAACCCTTTCCGCGAGCTGCTTCGAGGCGACATTCAAGGCGAGTGGAAGGACGCGCTCCGTGCAGAGGCGCAGCGGCAAGGCGCGCTCGAGGCGCAGGCCACCGAGCTGCCACCGAGTTGCGCCCACACGAGCGGCGACGAGGCCCTCGAGAAGGTCCTCCGCACGCTGAGCGGCGAATGCCGCGCGCGCTACCAGTCCATCGTCGAAGCCTACGGTCGCCTCGGAAAGGAGATGAGCAATGAGATTGCGAACGTATACGATTAGGATCGCTTTCGCCTGCTCTGCCCTCATCGAAGTGGGATGCGCCGCGACTCCTTCGTCGAGCCAACCGGCCAGCCCGGCGCAGGTTCCGCCGGACGATCCGCCTCCGCCCGCAGTGGCGACGGGGAGCAAGTCGGCGCCGGAACAGGTTCCGCCGGACGATCCTCCTTCTCCACTTGACTAAGGTCGAGCCACTGGTCTGTTTCCGAGGCGACCTTGGAAGACCCGACCAAGGTGACTCTCCACGTGGGAGATGGGTCAAGGCGATGCCCCACGTGGGAGACGGGTCAAGTTGACGACCCGCGTGGAAGGCCCGATCAAGGCGACGCGCCACGTGGGAGATGGGTCAAGGCGACGCCCCACGTGGAAGACCCGACCAAGGTGACTCTCCACGTGGGAGTCCGGTCAAGGTGACGCCCCACGTGGGAGGCGGGTCAAGGTGACGCCGCACGTGGGAGATGGGTCAAGGCGACGCCGCACGTGGGAGACGGGTCAGGTTGACGACCCGCGTGGAAGACCCGATCAAGGTGACTCTCCACGTGGGAGTCCGGTCAAGGTGACGACCACGGAGAAGACCCACGTGGGAGTCCGGTCAGGTGACGGAGGACGTCTTCAAGGCAGAGAGCCACGTTGCGTGGGTAGCAGGCCACGGAGAAGGCCCACGCCCTAGGCCGGAGCCACCGTCAATGCGCAGCGGCCCACGGAGAAGACCCACGGGAGAGGCCGGTCGAGGTAGCGAATGGCGATGGGTCGAGGCGCTCGCCCGCCGAGGGAATTTCGACCGAGGCCCCGCGCCATCCATGCTGAAATGCGGGCCCCTTCCAGGAGACGCGATGACGGAGGTGCCGGAAAGCAAGTATACGTTCGCTGACGTCGAGACTGCTCGCGAGCTCGAACGGCTGCGGCGGATCGAGCAGGTTTTCGACCCAGGGAGCCGTCGCCGGCTCGAGGTTGCTGGAATCGCCCGCGGGTTTCGATGTCTCGAGGTCGGGGCGGGCGCGGGATCGATCGCCGCGTGGATGGCAGAGTGCGTGGGCGCCGAGGGTGAGGTCGTCGCCGTCGACCTGAACGTGCAGTTCCTCGATGCGGCGCGGATGCCGGGGGTTCGGATCGTCGAGGGCGACCTTCGTGAGATCGAGCTCGTGCCGGAGCAATTCGATGCAGTGCACGCGCGCTACGTGCTCGTGCACAACCCCGATTACGGAAAGCTGCTCGAGGTCATGCTGAGGGTGCTGAGGCCCGGGGGATGTCTGATTCTCGAGGAGCCGGATTTCACGGCGGCCAGGGGCGTGCAGGGCGCGGACCTGAACGCTTTCGATCGCGTCAACCGAGCGATCGTCGCCATGTTCGAAGCAGGCGGCAAGGACCCGGGTCTCGGGCTGAAGCTCCCGGCTGCGCTGGCCGACCGAGGGCTCGTGCTCGAGCTCGTGGAGAACGAAGTCCCGCTCTGTCGGGGAGGCCACCCGGTTGCCGACGTCATGAGCCGATCGGCGATTCAGCTCCGCGAGAAGTACCTCGCCACCGGATGTATCGACGAAGCCGACCTCGCGGGCTACGCACGGTTCGCAGCGGATCCGAGCGCGTGGGGCATCTACTACGGAACCGTGGGAGTCATCGCTCGCAAGCCACGGGTGCTGAGCGGGTGACCGGGCCGCGCTCAGGGCGAAGCCGTCGTGTCCGAAGCCGCGGACGGCGTACCGCCCTGCTTGGCAGGCAGCGTCTCTTGCGCCGGTGGTGCGCCGTCGGCCTTCGCTGGCACGGGAAGCTTGGGCGCGAGTCCCGCGGCGTGGGCCGTCTGCGGGACAGGCGACTTGGCCGTGGTCGGCGCGCTCGATGCTGGCGGGACGGCGGAGGGCGTTGCAGCGGCGGAGCCGGGGGGCTCGGGGGCGGGATCGCCGGTGGGCAGAGTTGGGGAAGCGAGGACGGTAGCGCCGCGAAGGGAGAGCTGGCCCTGGCGCGCGAGGTCGATGACCTGGGAGAGGACGCGCAGGGATTCGCCGGGAGCGTGGAAGCCGGTGGAGTTTTCGGCTTCGACGAAGTCGAACATGAATTGACTCTTGCGGTGCATGTCGCGCGCGGTGGCGAGGTCGGCGTCTGAGCTGCCCGCTTTGCGCGCGGCCGTGATGTCGTTGATGAGGGCGACGATGGCGTCCATCGCGCGGTTTCGGACCTCGAAGAAGCGATCTTGAATGTCGTGCACGCGGGCGGTGAGCTCCGCTTCGCTCCAGCGATGGCAGGTCTGGCAGGCGCGGTTCACCATCAAGAGCGGGCTCTGGACGTGGTGGTTGGTGATTTTCTGCGCGCCGACGCGCTCGTACGGCATGTGGCAGTCCGTGCACGAAACGCCCGAGCGGGCGTGAATGCCCTGGTTCCACATCTCGAACTCCGGGTGCTGCGCCTTGAGCATGCGCGCGCCGGTTTCTTTGTGCGTCCAGTCCGCAAAGCCTTGCTCGTCGTAGTACGCGAGGATGGAGTCGACTTCGAGGCCCTTGTGCCACGGATAGGTGAGCCGCTTTTCCTGGCCTTTGAAGTAGTATTCGTCGTGGCACTGCCCGCAGACGAAGCTGCGCATTTCCTGGCGCGTGGCCATGCGATTCACGTCGTAGTCGGCAATGCCCTGGGATGCTTTGAGCACCCGCATGCCCTCGATGAACGCCGGGCGCGTCACGCGCAGCTGCATCGTCTGCGAGTCGTGGCAGTCGATGCACGCCACGGGATGCTTCGCCTCCTTGCGGGCCTCCGCATACGGCATCTGGTTCAAGATCTCGAAGCCCCTGAATGGGTCGCCGGCGCCCAGGCGCTTGTAGATGTTGTAGGTCGAAGCATGGCAGTTGAGGCAGGTGCCGGGTTGGCGACTCGCCGTTTGGCGCTCGGTGAAGGTCTGATCTTCGAGCATGTAGGCGTGGCCGCGTTCCTCGCGGAAGTCGACCGCGAATGCGTATCCCGACCAGATCGTCTTCAGGCGCGGATCTTCCTCCAACTTGGATTGCGCGACGATGCTGCGCGGGTCGGCCTGCGTCGGCGTGCGGGGCAGGGCTTCACTGCCGCCGTAGCGCGTGCGCGTTTGATCGGCGGTGCGCAGGTACGAATCGTACTGGAGCGGGAAGTTCTTGCCCCAAACGGAGGGGTCGTCGGTGTCGTCGGTGATGTCGACGACGCGGAAGAAGGGATTTTTGGCTTCTTGCTTGTGCTGGAAGACGTTGATCAAAAGGCCCGTCGTCAGAGCCGTCACGGCGGCGACGCCGACCAGCGACAGCACCAAGACCCTTCGGCGCGCGGGCTCGCCCGTTCCAGTCGCTCCGCCTGCTTGCGTGTCCCCTGCGTTCTTCTCTTCCGCCATGCTTCCCTCGCTCGCGTCCTGCCGCGTCGCCCGATCAATGCAGGTGACCGACGGACCGATGACAGCCGATGCAATCGAGCTCTTCCCCGAACGGGTGCGCGTCGATGTTTTCGACGATGGCGCCGTGGCAGCTCCGACAAGCGCCCTGAGTGACCGCGCGGTTACGCGGCGTAATCCGAATCGGATCGTGGAAGGTGCCCGTCGTAAAGTAGAACGAGTGCCAGAAGCCGTTCGTCGCCTTCACCCAGAGCTTGCCCACCACGTCGTCGTGCGGCGCGTGGCAGTCGTTGCACGTTGCCACACCGTGATGACTCGACGCCTGCCAGCCTTCGAACTGCTCGTTCATCACGTGGCAGTTGGCGCACGCCTTCGGTGAGTCCACGAGGTACGACGCGCCCTCGGC
>QGUH01000428.1 GCA_003242355.1 Pseudomonadota bacterium | reverse complement strand
GCTCACCGCCCCTCGAGCTCCCCGACGCGACTCGCTGCGCTCGTCGCGGGCTCGCGTTCGCTCGCGGGAGCCGACGGCTGAGTGAGGGGTTGACCACAAGGGGCGTTCGCTTCGGGCATGGGCCCGCTTTGGGTCCGCCTCGCACAACGAAGCAACGCGCCGTCCCTTTGACTCACTCCTGGCCCCTTCGCGCCGAGAACGGCCCAAGGAGCCGCGGAGCACACGCCGGCGAAGCGGCCGAGGTTGAGCTCCCGCATTGCCGAACATTAGCCGGGCCGCGCTCGAGCCCGTCGCTGAGCGCTGCGCGAAGCGCAGCGCTCAGCAGGGCGGGGCCTTCGATCGAGCTGCCGCGTGACGCCGATAGGCCCCACGACTCCGATCGTTGCCCATTAGGCGGCGTCTACACCGCTGCTCATCGAGCGCGGGAGCGACCCTCGGCCCGCCGCCGGAGGGTGCTTCGTGGCGACGAGCCGTTCACGGCCGACCTCGCTTACGAAAACCTGAGGCTGGGGACGTCCGGAACAGTCACCCCGCGTCACCAGCGGAACAGCGGCGGACTCCGCCGCCCACTGCTACTCTCACGCGCGCCATGGCTGCGAGCGCGTTTCGTCCCGTTCCCCGTACTGGAGTCATCTACGTAACGGTGGAGGCCCAGGCGCGCGGGTTTCGGACGGAAGATCCCGATTGGTGCAACCTGGGGCAGGGCCAGCCGGAAACGGGAGCCTTGCCCGGCGCGCCCCCGCGCGTCACCGAGATTCTGACCGACGACTTGACGCAGGAATACGCTCCGGTCGCCGGCCTCTGGGAGGCGCGCGAGGCCGTGGCGGGGCTCTACAACGCCCTTTACCGCCGAGGACTTCCCTCGAAGTACAGCGCCGAAAACGTCGCCGTGTGCGGCGGCGGGCGCGTCTCGATCATGCGCGCCTGCGCGGCCATCGGCCAAATCCACCTCGGCCACTTTCTGCCCGATTACACGGCGTACGAGGAGCTCCTCGAGGTCTTCCGGCGCTTCACGCCCATTCCCATCCTGCTCGACCCCGAGCGCGGTTACGACTTTTCCCTCGCCGAGCTGCGGCGCGAAATCTCCGGGCGCGGCCTCGGCGCGCTGTTGCTCTCCAATCCCTGCAACCCGACGGGCAAGGCCATCGTCGGCACCGAGCTCGAAGCGTGGGTGCGCATCGCGCGGGAGCTCGATTGCGCCCTCTTGCTCGACGAGTTTTATTCCCACTACTTGTATCGAGACGGACCGCCCGTCGCGAGCGCGGCCGAGTTCGTCGAAGACGTCGAGCGCGATCCCGTCGTGATCTTCGACGGCCTCACCAAGAACTGGCGCTACCCGGGCTGGCGCGTCACCTGGACGGTCGGGCCGCGCAGCGTCATCGAGGCCCTCGCCAGCGCCGGCTCCTTCCTCGACGGCGGCGGCTCGCGCCCCATGCAACGCGCCGCGCTCCCGCTGCTCACGCCCGAGCACGCCCTCGCCGAGGCCGAAGCCATTCGCCGCACGTTCCGCAAGAAGCGCAACAAGCTCCTCGATGGCCTGCGCGCCCTCGGCGTGCGCGTCGAACGCGAGCCCGAAGGCACCTTCTACGTTTGGGGCAACCTCGAAAACCTTCCCCCGCCCCTCGACACCGGCCACGGCCTCTTCCGCGCCGCCCTCGAGCGCAAGGTCATCGTCGTCCCCGGCCACTTCTTCGACGTGGACCCCGGCCAACGCCGCGTCGGCCGCACCTCCCGCTTCGTCCACCACGCCCGCTTCTCCTTCGGCCCGAGCGAAGCCGTCCTCGACACGGCCCTCGATCGGTTGCGCGCGCTGGTTGCCGAAGCGCGGGGTTGACGGCGAACGCCCAGCTCCCCAGCGGCGCCCGGCTCCACGCTCCGTGACCGTCCGTTCTACGGCAGCGGGATCGGGTGGCTGGGGAGGCCCCTGAGAGGACCTCCTGGCAGCACGTCGGCCACGTCGGGGCAGCGCGTCGCCGCTTCCGCGCACGCTGCCGAGGGGTGCTCGGCGTTTACCGTGAGGGGGCCGAGGCGCTGGTCGGAAGCACACGTGCACGACCAACCCGCGGCAACCGGCCCGCACGAGACGGAAAGCTCGCTGTGAACGCGCGAGGGCTCGCCATCGAGCACGACGTCGCCCGCGCACGCGAGCGAAGCGTCGCAAGAACGTCCGAACGCCTGCTCCGCTATCGGACTGCATTCCGGCTCACCACTGGCTTCGAGCGTCTCGAGCGCTTCGCACCGGCGCAGAGCCTCGCCACACGTCTCCGCGCTGGGAAACGCGTCCACGGAGAACCAGGGCGAGGCGTTCAACCAGGCGCAATCGCAGCGTGTCCACCACCGCTCGCGTCCTGCCCCGGGCGCACGGTCTTGCCGCCGCAAGCAAGGGCGAAAAGGGCAACTAGACCCACGACCCCACACGCAGGCTGTCCGAACCTTTGCGAGCTCGCCGCGGACGACCCGATCGTCACGCCGCCGTTGCCGTGCGGCACCGTCCGCGCGGTGCCCAACGACTGTGACTGCGGTCTCACCTTGCAAATTCAGAACCCGTGCGACGGCGAGCTCGAAGCCGTCGACTTCTCTTTCGATGCGTGCTGGGAAGGCTCCGGTCCTGGTGAACCCTGTTCGGTGCTCACCCGTTACCAATTCGGCAGCCACGGGATTTCACTGGACCGTCTCGGAAGCACGAAGAAGGAGCTTCATCGTTCGCAACGAAGGCGAGGAACACCGAATCGAGCTCTCGGCTACCGTCGAGTCTTTTGGTGACTCGGGGTGCACTTGGTCCGGACCAAGCTCCCGACGAGACTCCCTCTTCGCCATCCTGCTGCTCGCCGCGGGCGTCCTCGTCGCCCGTGCCGAACGCGTTCGCCTGCGAACCGGCCGGCGCTCGGCGTAACTCACCGTCGGCGACCGAAGCAGCGCGCGTGGAGCTTCGGGTTACTCGTCTTCGCGGAAGCTCGCCTCCATGGCCACCTCGGCAGGAGAGGCGGGCGGGGCCATGGCGAGAGGAACGTGCGCGTCCGCGGCGAGGAGGCGACGCTTCTTGAGCGCCATGTCGGCGGAGGCGCGCAGGGCGGTTGCGGCCTCGTACACGCGCTGGTCCTCGTAGCAAGGCAGCAGTGTGGCGCGCGCGAAGGCGACGAGATCGGGAGTTTGCATGAGGGCAATCGCCGCCGCGAGCGCCTGATGGGCCGCGGCATAATCGCCCTCCTGCGCGTGGGCTTCGGCCGCCGTTTGCGCCTCGCGGAGCAAGCGCTCGTCGCGCGCGCGGAGCACCTCGGGATCGATGGTGGCGTCTTCGTCGCCGCGCGGCACGTAGTCCACGAGCACCGGTGTCGTCACTTCCCGTTCCTCGCCGGCGATTTCGCGGAACGTGACGTGAACACGCGCGACCTCGACGTTCGTCGCGGCCGCGTGCTGCGGAATGGCGATCGCGACGCACAGCGGGATCTCCGCCTGATGGAGCACGTCGCCGAGCCGCAGCTCGATCGGCGCGCCCGCGACGGGCACGATGCGCACGCGAACGTCCGCGGCATACGTCGAGACCAGCCCGCCGAGCTCCCGCGCGAACGCCGTGAGCACGCCGTCTTCGTTCTCGATGAAGGCGAAGCTCCCACCGCCCTCCTCCGAGAGCTCGGCCAACATCGAATGATCGCAATCGCGGCCGAACCCGAACGCGGAAAGGCTGAACGGCCCCACGTGCTTGCGCACCAGAGCGCGCAGCTCCGCACGACTCGTCGCCACGCCCACGTTCGCGAGCCCGTCCGTCAGCAGGATGAGACGCGCCCGCCGATTGGGAGGCAGCGCCGCGGCACGCAGCGCGCGACACCCCTTCAAGAACCCGTCCGCCAGGTTGGTCGATGCTTCGTGGGTCAGATTCGTCACGGCCGCTCGCAGCCGCCCGCGCGACGCTGCGCTCACTTCGTGCACCGGCAGCACCACCCGTGCCTTGGTGCTGAAGCTCACGAGACCCACCGAGTCGCCCGGCACCAGATGATCGATGAGTCGCCGTCACGGTCACATCGACCCAACATACGTCATCGAGGGGGGCTCGCGCTTCCCCAGGCAGGACAATCAATGTCACAGCTCCCCGCGTTCTTTGGCGCGAGTCCGTGAGGCGGACTGCGTCACCCGTGTGGAGTGGTGGGGCAGCGTGCAGGCGTAGTTCGCCCGCTCGACGAGCTCGGTCTCGTCGGCGCCTACACCAGCCCGCCCCGCGTCACAACGACCCGACCCGCGTCCCGTTCGCGACCCGGAAGAGGGGGCGCCGATTGACGGCGTCCTCGAGAAGCCCTGCCGGCGCGCGGCTTCGCGGAGGGGGGAGCCCTCCGCTCCCCGCGACTCGCGCCGTCACTCCCAAACCCTCGCGGGCACGTCGCGCACCTCGCCAACGTCGTCGCCGCCGAGCTGCGCGTTCAGATTCCAGCCCCAGGCCCACACGCCGTCATCGGTCGCTGCCAGCGCGTGATACGCGCCTGCCGTGAGGATCTGGACGTCTTCCAGCTCCGACACGGGCTCGGCTTCGGCCCTCAACAAGCC
>QGUH01000001.1 GCA_003242355.1 Pseudomonadota bacterium | reverse complement strand
CGAGCTCGAACGACCGCTCGGCGTCGATCAGACCCGCCTCTTCCAAGGGAACTCGGTCTTGCGTGGCCAAACGCCGCGCACCGAACGTTGACCGCCCCGTGCACCCGACCCTCGTCCTCGACGTCGTCGGGTTGACCCCGAGCCTCATCGGTGTCGACACGCCGCACCTCGCGCGGTTTCGCGACCGAGGGGCCGCGCGCCCACTCGAACCGATTCTTCCTGCCGTCACCTGCTCGGTGCAGTCCACCTTCGTCACGGGCCGCCTGCCGCGCGAGCACGGCATCGTGGGCAACGGCTGGTACTTCCGCGATCTCGCGCAGGTGTGGCTGTGGCGACAGTCCAATCACCTGGTCTCGGGCGACAAGGTCTGGGACGAAGGCAAGCGCAGAAATCCGGCGTTTTCCTGCGCGAAGCTCTTCTTCTGGTACAACATGTACGCGAGCGTCGACATTTCGGTGACGCCGCGCCCGATGTACACGGCCGACGGTCGGAAGATCCCCGACGTGTACACGGAGCCGCCCGAGCTCCGTCGAAGGCTCACCGAAAGCCTCGGGCCGTTCCCACTCTTTCGGTTCTGGGGGCCCGCCGCGGACATCGCCTCGACGCGCTGGATCGCCGGATCCGCCGAGCACGTGCTCGACGAGCACTCGCCCACGCTGACGCTCGTCTACCTGCCGCACCTCGACTACGACCTGCAGCGTTTCGGGCCCACCGATCCGCGCGCGCGCAAGGCAGTCCGCGAGGTGGACGCCGTCGTCGGCGAGCTGCTCGACCATGCGGAGCGTCGCGGGCTGCGCGTCGTGATCCTCTCGGAGTACGGGATCACGCCCGTGTCGCGCCCGGTGCACGTCAACCGCGCGCTGCGCGAGGCGGGGCTCTTGCGCGTGCGCGAGGAGCTCGGCCGCGAGCAACTCGACGCGGGCGCGAGCGCGGCGTTCGCCGTCGCCGATCACCAGGTCGCGCACGTGTACGTGAAGGATCGGTCCCGAATCCCGGGCGTGCGCCGGCTCTGCGAAAGCCTTCCGGGGGTGGATCGGGTGCTCGGCGACGACGAAAAGCCGAGCTTCGGGCTCGATCACCCGCGCGCCGGCGAGCTCGTGCTCGTGGCGGAGCCCGACGCCTGGTTCACGTACTACTTCTGGCTCGACGATGCGCGCGCGCCCGACTATGCGCGCACCGTCGATATTCACGCGAAGCCCGGCTACGACCCCGTCGAGCTCTTCGTGGATCCGAAGCTCCGCTGGCCACGCCTCGCGACTCTGACCAAGGTCACCGCGCGCAAGCTCGGCTTTCGCACGCTGCTCGACGTCGTTCCCTTGGACGCGACCTTGGTGCGCGGCTCGCACGGACGGCTGCCGGATTCACCGGAGGATGGACCGGTGTTCTTGAGCTCGGTCCCGCACCTCGTTCCCGAGGGCCCCGTGCATGCCACTCGGGTTCGCGAGCTGCTCCTCCGTCACGTCTTCGAGAGCTGACGTTCGAGCTCCTCTCCGTCGGAGCGCGTGGACGCGGCGAGGCTCGTTTCGGAGCGCGTTCTCCCGGCCGAAAGCGATCGGCGAGGGCTCTCGTCGTCCCACCACCGTCTTCCCGTGTTTCGGCGGCCTCCACGGGCTCGTCGCTCTACGTTCCGAGGACGCGCCGCTGTGCGAGGAGCGTGAGCGCGAATGCCGCGACGGCGAACAGCGCCGGCGTGACGGCGCCGAAGGCCGCGAGGAAGGTCGCGTCGACCAGCGAGATGCCCGCGATCAGGGCGCCCACGGCCGAGCGAATTCCGGAAGCTCCGCCGCGCAGCGCGACGAGGAGCGCGCGCCCCGCCCACGCGAGCGCGATCGCCAAAAGCCCGATCGCGAACGGCGACTGCGCTCCGCGTTCGACGAACGTCACCAGCGCCACCGCAGCCGGAGCGAGCACGAACGCCGTCGGCCAGATCCGTCCGAGGGCGGAGCCGTTTTCGAAGCGCGCCGCGTGCGTGAGCCCGACGACGTAGGCGAGCAGCGCGGCCGCACACACGAGCAGCCTCGGCGTGAGCGCGGGCGCGACGGCGAGCGCGCCGATCGCGTACAACCCGGCTCTACAAGCGCCCATGATCACCGGCGACAACGGCTGCCCCTTGTGCCAGCGGTCGTACACCACGATCGCGACGACGACGAAGAGCCCGGCCACGACGAGCCCGCCCCGCGAAGGCGGAGCCCCGAGCGCCCAGTACGCGACCAGCACTCCGAGCCCGACGGCGAGCGCGCCGAAGCCCAACGCAAACACGGCTCCGCGCCGCGCACGGCCCGACGGAATGGGTCGCTCGGGTCGCTCGCGAGCATCGACGTCGGCGTCGAACGCGTCGTTCAAGAACATGCCCCCGACGTAGAAAGCCGAAGCCACGAAGGCGAGCACGGCGAAGGTCCCGATTCCCAGCGCGCCGCCGCCGACGATGGCGCCGGCGAGCACGTTCGACCAAACCGTCGGGAGATTCGAGACGCGGCCGAGCTCGAGAAGCGTTCCGACCTTCACGGCTCTCCGCGCGCGTCGAGAACGCCTTTCGTCCAGGCGAGCTCCCGTGCCACGGCCTCGTCCAGCGCCACCTGCCGATGCTGCGGCGGCAGAAGCCCGAACGTGTAGGTCTCGACCTCGAGGTGTGCTGGGCCGAGCTCGCCTTCGCGCAGGAGCCGTTCGAGCTCGTGCCGGGTCGTGGTGAACGGCGGAAGCGTTGCCGCGAACACCGGCACGTGGAAGTGAACGCGGAGCTCGGCTCCCTCGCCGAATGCTCCCGCGGCCGCGAGCGCCTCCGGCAGATCGACGAACCTTCGGAGCTCTGCGCCGGACCGACAACGCACGACGGCTTGGTGCAGGTACACGTCGTCGGCGAACGCCGCGAGGGCCCGGAGCGCCTCGGGATTCGCCGGCGCGCACAGCCCGGCGCTCACCTGAATCTTCGGCACCGAAATGCCGGCACGGCGCAGGGCGGTCAGCGCATCGACGGGATGCTCGAACTCGACCGACGCGTGACACGCGTCGAGGCACACGCCGAGGTGACGCCGGAGCGCGCCTTCGGCGCGCGACGGATCGACGCGCGTCGCCGTCGCGAAGTGGTCGAGCGCCGCGCCGCGAAAGACGTGCTCCTCGAAGAACCGAATCGCCTCGTCGCTCGTCTCGAGCAAGCACGCCGGCTCCGGCTCGAGCGCGAGCGCAATCCGAACGTCGCGCTCCCGCTCCAGGCGCTCGAGCTCGGCGGCGACACGCGCGAGGTGATGAGCCGCCAACCGGACACGGCTCGGGTCGAGTGCCCGCTCTCGAAAGCACACCGGCACGGTGCTGATGCTCCCGTCCATGCCTGCGGGCAAAAGCTCGGCGAGCACGCGCACGAGCGCGAGCGTGTAGTCGACTCGCTCCGTCTCGCTCCAGTCGGGGCGATACACGGCCTCCTTGATGCGCGTGCCGTGAAACGAGCCGTGCGGGAAGCCGTTCAGCGTGAAGACGTACAGACCCAGCTCCGCGAGCAGCGCCCGCGTCGCGGCGAGCCGTCCCGCGCTCTCGAGCTCGCGTACCGCGCGAGCACCGAGCCTGAGCCCGACGCCGAAGGGGGCCTCGGGCGAGAAGCGGCTCTTGATCGCCGCAATCTCGCGCCCGAACAGAGCCTGCACCTCTTCCCAGCTCTCGGCGGCGTGCACGTTGGTGCAATACGTGAGGTGTCGCGCCGTGGATGCCGAAACGAGCATCAGCGGTGCGCCTCCTCGGCGAGCCAGGCGATACAGTCCTCGAGGATGCGCTCGTCGAGCGCGTTCGCTTCGAAGGGGCGACCGATGCCGCGCAGCAACGTCACCGACAGCGCGCCGCCCAGGTGCTCGCGGAACTCGTCGAGCCCGGCGAGCACGGACAGGCGGCCCCCCACGCGCTCCGAGAGCGCCGGATGGTAGCGCGGCAAGCCGAGCGCGCCGAGCAGGCTCGAGAGGCGCGCAAGGTCCCGAGCCTCGAGATAGCCCGAGCGTTCGGCGTAGCGTGCGTCGAGCAACATGCCGATGGCGACGGCTTCGCCGTGCCGCAGCTCGTGTCCGCTCGCGATTTCCAGCCGATGCGCCGACCAGTGGCCGTAATCGAGCGGGCGCGCGCTGCCGAGCTCGAAGGGATCCCCGGCGTTGGCGATGTGCTCGAGGTGCAGCAGCGCGGCGCGGCGCACGAGCGAAAGGAGCGGCTCCGGACGGGCTTCGGCGAGCGCCGTCGCGTTCTCGGACAGCCACTCGAAAAACGCGGCGTCACGGATCAGCGCGACCTTGACGGCTTCGGCCATGCCGGCGCGGGCCTCCCGTAACGGGAGCGTCGCGAGCAGCGTCCGATCGTTGACCACGGCGTACGGCGGCGCGAACGACCCCAGGAAGTTCTTCGACGAGAACGCGTTCACGCTCGTCTTCACGCCGACTCCCCCATCGCACTGGCTCAAAACGGTGGAGGGCATTCGAACCACGCGCAGGCCGCGGTGCACGCTCGACGCCGCGTACCCGACGGCATCGAGCACGGCGCCGCCGCCGATCACGAGCACCACCGCCTGACGATCGAGGCGCGCCTTGGCAAAAGCCGCGTGCAACGCGCCGATGAGCGCCGGGTCGCCCTTCGCTGCCTCGCCTCCGGGCACCCGGATCGGGTCCGAGCGCAGCTCGAGCACGTCCGCGTGGCGCTCGGCGTAACGCCGCACGCGCTCGTCGAGGCCCGGAGTCGCCCGGAGCAAGCCCTCGTCGAGCACGGCACAGAACGGGTGCCGGCGCTCCGGCTCGCGCCGAGCGATGGCCCACGCAAGGGCCGAGCTTTCCGGCTCGAGCGCACCGCCCTCGAAAATTACGGGGTACTCGAACGGAACGCTGAAGCGCTGGAGGTGGAGATCACCGGGCCGGGGCCCTGAAAGCCGCATTGCAACGAAGTCTAGTACATCGACGCCCACCGAGCCGGGCAGCTCGCTTGAAGGAACACACGCGAATGCTAACGGAAACGCATGAACGACTCCGCCATGAACGCCTGGCTCGAAAATTTCATCGCGGAGCACGGCGGCATCGCGGGCACGGTTCACGTTCGTTCGGGGGATGCGCTCGCGATCGCCGCGTCCCGTAACGTTCCGGCGAAGGTCGTGGAGGTCACTCGAATCATCCCGAAGGGTAAAGGGATGGCGGGCCTCGCCTGGGAACGTGGCCGCCCCGTATCCAGTTGCAACATTCAAACCGACGAATCGGGCGACGTGCGCCCCGGTGCACGCGCCGTCGATGCGCAGGCCGCGGTCGCGCTGCCGGTGCACGATACGGAAGGCAACCTGCGTGCGGTGGTCGGCATCGCGTTCGCCGAAGAACGCACGCTCGAAGATCGCGAGCTCGCCGAGCTCGGCTCGGCCGCCGCCGGTGTCATCGAGCTCATTCGATGACGGTCTGGGTGGCGCAGCCGAGCTCGATCTGAACCGATCCGTCGTTCGCCGCCTGGAAGGTTCGGCAGCTCGACGGACACACGTTGATCCGCGACGGTTCTCCGACCGCGGGATCGACGTCGTAGTACCAGCCGCCGCTCGCGGGATCGCAGGCGTCCTCGTCGCGAACGCGCAACAAGCGCGTCGTCGTCCCGCCGGACGTGAAGTCGACGTTCACGTAGCCGTAGTCGAGCATCTTCCCGCTCGGCGGATCGGGAATCGTGAACTCGCAGCCGAGGCGCGCTCCCCGAATCGCGTTCAACGCATCCAGGAACTGCATGGTCACGTCCCGTGACGTGTCCACGATGAACGCGCGGTCCGTTCCGCCCGCATCGGCGATCCAGTCGAGCCCTACCGGCGCTCCCACCAAGATGTCGTAAGGACCGAAGACGCCGATCGCGAACGTGCGCACGCCCGCTCGGAGGCCCGCTTCGGCGACTTCGGCAACCTCGAGCACGGCTTGCTCGAGCGTGACGACGTCCTCCCCCACGCACTCGGTGGGAAACCCGTCGGTCGCGAGCACGACCGCCACTTCGTGCTCGGGATTCGCTTCCGCGAAAGCGACGGCGTGCTCGACCGCGCCCGCGAGCGCGGCACGCGTCGGCGTGTTTCCTTGGGGCATTCGGGCATCGAGCGCCTCGAGCAGCACCCCGCGCGCCGCCGGGAGCTCCCCGATCGGCACCTCGGGCGTCGCGTACGGAGGAAGCTCGCACGACGTCACCCCGAGACAACGCGTGATATCGGGAGGCGGCGGGAGGCAATCGCCAAGGCTCACGAGGTTGCCTCGTTCGTCTCGTGCGATGCACTCGTTGCCGAGGGAGCAGACGTATTGGTCGTCGTCTTCGCAAATTCCGAAGGCCACGCACGATCCGGGCTCGGCGTCGGGACAATCCGCGTCTTGGACGCAAGGGACGGCAACGTCGACGATGTTCCAACACAGGCGGAGGAGGCACGGGGCGGCATCGCCGCAGTCCGCGTCGGACGAGCAACTCTCCGGCACGTTCTCCTTGAGTTGTGGGAAGAATTGCAGACCGACGCCCATCCCCGACGAACCGTCGTCACTCAAGAACGCGCGCAGGGCGTCCTTCACGGCAGTCCACTTGTCGGCGCTGCCGACGCCGTCGTCGGTCGCCTCGAGCATCGAGCCGGAGGAGTCGAGCATCAGGTAGAGGTCGAGCGGGACGCGCATCGCCGTCGTCGTTTCGCCGGTGCACGTCTTCTCACCGCCGGTGCCCGTGCTTCCCGAGACGTTCACGACGGGTCCGGGCGGTGCTCCGCCCATCGCGCCGGGCACCGCCGTGCCGCCGGCGCCGCCGTTTCCGACGCCGGCTCCGCCGACGCCGGAGCCGCCCGAATCACTGGTGCCGCTGCCGACGATTGCGCCGCCCCCATCGTCGTCTTTGGAGCCGCATGCGGCGGCGCCCAACCACACCAGAGCTGCGACGAGGGCCCGCGCGCGTATCCGGCTCCGCATGCCCAGAGTGAACCACCAAGCCCTCGCTCTTGGAAGAGCGGCCGGACCAACACCGCCAACCACCTGAAATCCAAATGTTTTCCGCCGCCGCGACGACCTCCGCCGTCCCCGGCGGAGCCCAGTCGAAACACGACGCCTCGGGCCACCGCGGACCGACGTCGCCTCTCTTCACGGCCAAAGCGATCGCACGGCGGGCGCAGGAAACACGGCCGCGGCGCCACCGCGTTCAGATCGAGTACCGAAGAACGCGGGGCTGCTCGCCTTCCTCCGCCGCGCGGCGAACCATGTCGGCGAGCGTGGTGGTTTCGAGCACGTGAAGCGACGCCGCGTGCGCGTCTTTGAGGACGAGGCGAACGGCGCACGTCTGTTCGTTCCGACACTCGGCGCAGCGCTGGTACGCCGTGCGGCTCAGGCACGACACCGGAGCGATGGGGCCGTCGAGCACCCGGAGCACCGCGGCGATGGTGATCTCTTCCGGCTTCTTGGCGAGGAGGTACCCGCCACCGCGCCCCTTGCGGCTGTGGAGAAAGCCGTGCTGGCGGAGCTCGGCCAGAATCAGCTCCAGGAATTTGCGGGGGATTCCTTCCTGTTCGGCGATTTCCGCGATGAGCACGGGCGTCTCCGGCGGCGCGAGGGCGAGCCGACCCAACGCCTTCAGGGCGTACTTCGCTTTCATCGTGATCATGCGAAACCGTGCTCTTTCGCGGAGGGAATGCCCGGCCGCCCGAACTGCCGGTGGGTGCGTACCTCTATTTGCCCCCCGGCGCGCACGGCGCAAGCCTTTCTCGCATGCTCATCGACCAGCTCAAGGCGCGCATGTTCGACGCCATCCGGGAGCGCCGCGACGTGGAGAAGGAGATTCTCCGGGTCGCGATTGGAGAGATCACGACCGACGCAACGCGTCCGGGTCGGAAGGGAAGCGACGAAGAAGCGATCGCCGTGGTGCGCCGGCTCCTCAAGTCCATCGAGGACTCGCTCGCCATGACCGTCACCGATCAGGCTCGAGAACGACTCGACGAGGAGCGGCGCGTGCTGCTCTCCGTCTTGCCGCCGGCGCTCGGGGAAGACCAGGTGGTCGAGGCGCTCACCCCGGTGGCTGATGCCGTCCGCTCGGCGTCGGGAGACGGCCCGGCGATGGGCATCGCGATGAAGCACCTCAAGGCGTCGGGCCTCACGGTGGATGGCAAGGTCGTCGCCGCCGCCGTCCGCCGCGTGCGCGGCTGAGCCCGCTGGAATGAGCGGCCAGCTCACTCGACCACGATCACGACCGGTGGAATCTGGAACTTGTCCCACGCGGGCGTCAGATTGCTGCCCTGCACCGTCGTGACCTGTCCTCCGTTCACGATCCGGTTCTGGTTCCAGAGGTACACGGCCGGGTAGGTCGTGATCGCGCCGGTTGCGTCGTCGACCACCACGCCGGCCATGTAGAGCTGCGACGAGCGCACGCCCGACGGGTTGCCGTCGTCGAGCGTCGCCGGCGTGTGCTCGGAACGGGGGATGGTGAACTGCCCTTCGTACTTCCGCGCCGACGAGAAGATGAGAAAGTAGTACGTCTTGCCGTCGACCGACAGCGCGCTCGGCGACCACTTCGGCCAGCTGTTGACGTACCCGATTTCCGGATCGTCACCGGCGCACGCGACGGGCTGATTGGCGCGCAAGGGCGTGGAGGTGCCGCCCGTGCTCGGAATGACGTGGATCTCTCCGTACCGGTGATAGTAGGGGCCGTCCACGCAGCGCGGGCACGCTCCCTTCCGCGGTGCCCGCGTGAAGGCAATCAGCCGATCGTCGGCCGAGAACGAGGGATAGTACTCGTAGTAGTTCGGATCGGCCGCGCCCTGGAGCGGCGTCACCATGCCACCGCGCCGCCCATTGAACGGCAACATGTAGATGTCGGCACGGTTCGCGTCGTAGCTCGGGTGCCCGTTCGGCGACACGTCGGTCGACACGTAGACGATGCGGTCACCCGCGTGACTGAAATTCGGGAGCACCGCGTTGCCGGGCTCCCCGTTCATCTCGAACACGCCCCAGGCCGTGCCCATCGCTGCCTGAATCGCTTGGTTGCGCGCACGCTGGGCCTGGCCGAGCGCGTCGTTCGTGTCGACCGTGGGCACCGTGTCGTCGATCGCCGCAGTGGTCTCGAGATCGATCCACGCGAGTCGATCGCTGCCGCCATAGCCGCTGAACGGGAGCGTCCGCGTCCCGTATCCGGTGATGAGCAGCCGATCGCCCGTCGTGAAATGGGCCGGGCTCATCGACTGCGTGCCCAGCCACGGCATCTTGAGCAGCGCGCGCGCGCCCGGCGTGAGGAAGCTCGGGATCGCGCCGGCGTCCTCCTGGCGCACGGAGGCGATTGCCTTGTTCCAAGGCCAATCGTCGGTGAACACGACGGCAGCGCCGTCGGGCGTGGAGGTGTGGCAGCCCACACACTGCACCTCGCCGGGATTGAACCCGGGCTTGCCGCCGCCGTAGGTGCCCCGCAAATCCCGGCCTTCCTCGTGGATCACGCCGGTAAACTGCACGCGCTTCGGCGTGAGCGTTTCGACCACGCCTTCCTCGCCGACGCTGAACCCGAGCAGCTTGGACGAGTCCGGGCCGACGGCGGCGCTGTTCACGGTCCAGAACACCATGCTGCCCACGGCGTTGACGGGCGCGATGAGAATGTCGCCGCGCACGCCGCTCGGCATTCCGGGCGCATTGCTGCGAATCGCCCGGATCGTCACGGTCATGGGTTTGCCCGCGTTGTTGGGCGCGGCCTTCTCCCAAATTTCCGCGGGCATCGTCCAGGTCGTGCTCTTCGTGTACGCGACCAGGTCGTGGCGCTGCACCGGGCTCTGAATCCGGATCTCGAAGAGGTCGCCGTTCGCCGTGAAACGGAATCGCGGACGAAGCCAGTTCGGCGGAATGAGCGCCCCGGGCGAATCACCCGACGAGAGCTCGGGCTCGAGCACGCACGGAGCCGGTCCCGCGAACGCGTCCGGCGCCCCGAAGAGAGAGGGCGCGTCGTTCGGAACACCGGAGTCCAAAATCGGAGCTTCGGGGAAATCCGTGCAGTCTGCGTTGCACGTCGGCGTCGGCAGCTCCCCGGTCTGCGGCATGGGGCGCGTCTCCGGCTCCAGGATCGGAGGCGGCATCTGCACGCCCGGCGTTCCCGGTGTCGTCGGGGGAACGGTGGGAGTTCCCGGCGGAGAATTCGAGCCCGCTTGCGGGCGCCCGCCGCCCGCCTCGCTCGACGAGCAGCCGAGTGCAGCGAGCGCCATCCAACAGCCGAATAAGGAAACGCAGCGTACGAACGAAGCCATCCGTCCGACCTCTTGCCGAACGGGTAGCATGAAAACTCGGCGCCTGCTTCCGCGCGCCGCCGTGCGGATCCCCCCCGGCGGCGCGTTCGATGTTCACCAAAATCCGATAAAATTCGATGTCGGGCGAAGCGCGCTCCGTTCGTAAAGCTCCTTTTCACTCCGGAATGGCGGAGCGGCAAGCGGAAGTGCAGCGCGGACCGCCATCGCATTCTTCGCCGAAGCGTTCCTGAACACGCCCGTCACCGCAGTACGGAGCGCGGGTGCAGCTCGTGGTGCACGCGCCCTTGCCGTATGGATCTTCCTCGTTGTCGTCGCCCTCGTCGCACTCCTCGGGACCGTTCTTCTTCCCGTCGCCGCAGTAGGGCGCCAGCGTGCAGTCCTCGTTGCAGGTGCCGTACGAGCCGTCGTTGACGCCGTCGTCGCATTCCTCGCCGGGATCCTTGATGCCGTTGCCGCAAGCCCAGCGGCACAGCGCGTCGCACACGCCGCCTTCGGCTCCGTTCTCGTCGCCCTCGTCGCACTGCTCGCCGGGGTCGAGTCTGCCGTCGCCGCACGTCGGCAGCGGCACGCGGCCACCGCATCCGGCCTCGCACGAGCCCGGCAGCCCGCTGCCGTTGTCGGGGCCGTCGTCGCAAACCTCACCGAACGCTTCGTCCACGCGCCGGTCACCGCAGTACGGAGCGGGGCGACACAAATCGGTGCACGCGTTCTCGCCGTATGCGTCCGCGGAATTCTCCTCTCCGGCGTCGCACGCCTCGAAGGCGCCCTGAACCACGCCGTCGCCGCAGTACGGTGGTTTCACGCAGCCGGGCGCGCACGCGTCGGGCGTCGTCGCATACACATCGACGTTGAGCCCGAGGTCGCACTCCTCGGGGCCGTTCACCTCGCCGTCGCCGCAGTACGGCGCCAGCGTGCAATCGGGATTGCAGCCGCCGTAGCTCCCGTCGTTCGTGCCGTCGTCACACGCTTCGTCGGGCGTCACGATGCCGTTCCCGCACTCGGGGCGGCACACCGTTCGGTCGGCGTTGAAGCCGGTGAGCGTGAGGCGATAGCTCGACTCCGACGTGTGGCGTTCGGCCTGGAAAACGACGATCTCGTAGACCTTGCCCTCTTCCAGATCGAGGTCGAGCTCGCCGTTCACCGTCGCGACCTGGGTGGCCGACGTATGAACCTGCGTCCTCGTCGTCGCGCGCCCCCCATCCAGGGTCATCGTGCCTTCGAGCGCCGAGTGAACGCCGCCGAGGTCGAGCGCGAGCTGGCCCTTGATGAACACCCAAACGTCGTCGTCTCCGCGGAAGTTCAGCACCTCCCCGCCGCGGTACTCGAACCAGTAGCGCACTTCGCTCGTGAAGTGGAAGTTGCGCGCGGGAGTGCTGCCATCGACGCCGAAGCCCTCGTCGTCGATCGGGAAGAACCCGTCCGTCGCGTTCATCAGATCGTCGGGACGATCGAACTCGTACGAGCCGTCTTGCCGACGCTGCAGCACCATGCGCTGTAGGATCGTGGTGTTGCGATCCGAGTCCCGATACCAGTCGTAGAAGCTGGCGTCGCTAGTGATGATGGGAGCGGAAATGGTCCCGCGGATGGCCACCGGCGTTCCGGAAGGGTTGGGATTGCGCCGCGGCTTGCCCTCGTCGTCGAGCAAGGGAAGCACGAGCCCCTGCGAGGTGGCGATGAAGGGCTGCTCGAAGTCGGGGTGCCCTGCGGGGAAGCCCGGTGGGTCGTCCGCCACTTTGCTGCTCGCTCGGAAATCGCGAATCACGAGCGGCAGCTCGATCGACTCGTTCGCGATCGGCTGGTGCTCGCACTCGTAGCCGGAGGTCGGCTCCAGCTTGCAGTCCGCGCTGCAGCCGTCCCCCGAGACGGTGTTGCCGTCGTCGCATTCCTCGTCGTCGCTCGACAGGCGGATGCCGTCGCCGCACGCGGACACGCACTCGCCGCCGCTGCAATCCGGCTCGATCTCGCAGAACGGCGTGCACCCGTCGCCGAGGTCGTTGTTCCCGTCGTCGCACGGCTCGAGGCCCTCCCGAACGCCGTCGCCGCAGACCGTTTTCTTGCACGTGCTCGGCTCGCCGGAGCAGGCCCAGCCGGGCTCGAGCTGACAGAGCGACGAGCAACCGTCGCCATTGTCGAGGTCGCCGTCGTCGCACTGCTCGCGCCCGACGACGATGCCGTCCCCGCAAATCGGACGACACGCCGCTCCCGGCGGGCACTCCCAGCCCGGCTCGAGCTCGCAGCGCGCGGAGCAGCCGTCACCACTCTTCGGCGGATCGTTTCCGTCGTCGCAGGTCTCGTCGCCTTCGACGCGGCGGTCACCGCACACCACCGTGGAGACACAGGGCTCCCCCGGTTCGGGGCAACGGTAATTCGCTTCCACGCGACACTGAGCGCTGCACCCGTCCCCGCCCTCGGCATTCCCGTCGTCGCACTCCTCACCCAGAAGGAGCGTGACCTCGCCGTCGCCGCAAAAATCCGTGAGCACACAGGGCTCGCCGGGGATGCTGCAGGTATATCCGGGGGTTACCTCGCACTCGTCGGTGCACCCGTCGTTCGGATTCGTGTTCCCGTCGTCGCAGACCTCGCCGGCGTTCACGACGCCGTCGCCGCACTCGGCCGTGGCCACCGGGGTGCACGGCTCGCCGGGCACGGCACAGCCCCACCCCGGCTCCACCACGCACTCGTCCGAGCACCCGTCACCGGACTCCTCGTTGCCGTCGTCGCAGTGTTCCTGGCCGCCGAGCACGCCGTCGCCGCAACGGATGGTGGAAACACAGCGCTCGCCGGGTGTCGGGCAGTTGTAATTGGGCTCCTGCGTGCAGATTCCGCTGCAGCCGTCACCGGGCCGGGAATTGCCGTCGTCGCATTCTTCGTCCTCGTCCAGCTCGCCGTTGCCGCACAGCCGTTCGACCGGCTCGCAGTCGGTGCAGGCGCCCCCGTCACCCCCGACGTTGCCTGCCCCGGCGTCCCCGCCGGGCGGCCGAATGGGAGGTTGGCCACCCTTACTGCTACTGCTGCCACCGATCCCATCGGGGCTGGTCCCCGGGCCTCCCCCCATTCCCCGGTCGTTCGGGGTGATGAGCTCGGGGTCGGACCCGCACTGAGGAAGAACCAAGAGGGCAGAGAGCGCCCACCCAAACGTAGCAAGCCCGAGACGCGACATCGAAGTACCACATCCTATAACGCGCGCCCTACATCGGCAATCGGAGCCGCACTTGGATGCACGAATCTCTCGAATCGTTCGAATCGGATTCGCGCCAATCCCAGCGCGCCTTGCCGTTTCAGTCTGGGATCAGGGGGGCCAGTCCCTCGCGTCTTTCCGCCGCCTTCGCCCGCCGTGCTCGCGATAGCGCCGCACTCGCTCCGCGAGCCGAACGCGAATTCGTGTTCCGAATCCGCCTTTGTCTCGTCCCCTCGTCTCCCCCGTGAGCCCGAAATCTAGGCTCGCTGAATTCTCCGGTGGCACTTCCGTTCGTCGCACTAAAGGGTTCTCCCCCCCTCCCAGGACTTTCGTCGTCGTCAGAATTGCAGCAATCCGCAGGGCCCGTGCCGCACATTCGGAAGACGCCGAAAGCAGCGGCGCACGGGGCCCACGGGCTTGCGGTTGGGCGCCCGTTTTGGGGTGGCGGTGCTCGGTCGGGGCCTTCGGTGAATTCGGCGACGCGCCGGCCGTTTCCAGACAGGGTTTTCTCGTTGGACGGCGGGCGAGGACCGAAGGAAACTACTAACTTGGCTCAGAAGTGCGAATCCCGGTGTCCTAGGCCCGGGCGGTGGCCGCAGGTTTGGCCGCAGGGCTGACGCGGCGCACGGCAATTCCCGCACGCAGCGGCGTGAGCAGCGCCGAGCCGACACGGTCAGGGTAACTTCCTCATGATTCCAGCGCCCTCCCACGCGTTTCTCGTTCGCTTCGCTCCGCATCTCGCAGCCCTGCTGATTGTCACTGGAGCTTGCGCCAAAGCCGTTACCGAGGATTTACCCGGGCGCGACGACCAAGGCGGCGGGAGCAGCAGTGGCGGGCAAACTCCCGAGGGTGGCAGCAACCCGGCTTCGGGCGGTATGGGAGGCGGAAGCGGCGGCACGCACGGCGGCAGCGGCGGGCTCGCAGCAGGCGGCAGCGTCTCGGGAGGCAGCGGTGGTGCTTCGGGCAGTGCGGGTGCGGGCGGGTCGAGCCCCACCGGCGGCACGCCCGCAAGCGGTGGCGCGCCCGATAGAGGAGGCGCGGGCATGGGTGGCAGCGATGGAGACATGCCGACCGGCGGTTCTGCACCGGGGGCCGGCCGGGCCCATCAAGCAGCGGAAGCGGGCGAGAGGGGGCAGAGGGGCAACACCGCGGTGGGACATAGGGGTCAGGCCCCCACGCGAGCCCCCACGCAGCGAGGCGGCCCCTCAGCGGGCAAGGGCGGCGAAGAGTGGAGCGGCGGTGCCGACGGAACCGGCGGTGTTCTCGGAGAGGGAGGCAGCGCGGGAGCGCCGATGATGGACGGCTGCGATTGGGACGCCCCGAGCTGCGAAGACGAATCGTGCGATGGCGCGTGCCCGACCAACGACGGCGGCGACTGTCTGAATCGGTGCCGCCCCCTCGTTCAGTGCTTGCAGGAGAACCCGAACTGCGGAACCGACGCCGATCCCATGTGCGTCAAGCGCACCAACGGCGCACCGAACAAGTGCACCACGCAGTGGGAAACGGCCGGCGCCGGCATGCAGAGGCCCTCGCAGATCGCGGTAGCCTACTTCGAATGCGCCTGCGGCATCGAGGTGCCCTGACGACCAGTCAGTGCCCCACGGAGCCGGCGCCCTGCGATCCCCCGATCGGCTCCGTCCCCTCGCCTTCGACGGATCCCCCGCCGCGGCGATCGGGATCGTAGCGGGGCCGCCTTTCCTCATCGAGCTCCCAGCCCGGCCCGAGCTCCTGTTCCGTTCCGACGCGGGGCCCCTCCTGAAGACGGTCCGCCGGGTATACGCCATCGGCCCCCACGCCGCGACCATCGGAGGTGGTCGGCGGGGGCGGCGGGTAATCGCGAGTTGGCGACCGAAGCGGCACCTCCCGCCCTCCGCCGCAAGCGGCCAACACCGCGCCGACCGCCAGCACACTCACGAGTCGAAACCCCGCAGCCACGAGGCGCAGACCAAGCAACAACCATACCGGCCGACCATCTGGACCGTTGGCAACGTTCCCCTGCTCGCGTTCAGCCGACGGGCAGCACGCAAGCCATGCGGAAAACCGAGGGTCGTCCCGAGAGCAGAAATGCGCCCGGGTCTCCGAGTAGCGGCGTGACCTCCCGAGCGAGCACCCATTCGGGTTAGCCTGCCACGGGCTTGCGGTTGGGCGCCCGTTTTGGGGTGCCGACCGCTCCCTACCGTCAGCCCCGAACACGAGACATTCGGGTCGTCCGAGCGGAGTGCGGCAGGGGCGGCCGCCGCCGCCCCCTTCGCCACAGCGGGCTTCCGAACACGGGCGCCTCGCTCGAGGCTGAACCGCGCGTGGCTCCGAGCGTCAGGCGAGCTCGCTCAAGGGGCCGGTGTTCAGCTTGGGGTCGGGCTGATCGCCGAACTGATTGATCTCCACGCCGAACGCGTTCGCGATCGAGATCAACAGGTGGTTATTGGTGACGCCCTGGAAAACCGCGTCGTTCTCGCTGCACCAGAGATTGCTCTCCGGGCAGTCCGGCACGAGCTTGATGCGACGCCCCATGCGGAACTTTCCGTTCGCGCCACCGGCGAGCACCGTCGGCACGTTGCGCGTGCTGTGGAGCGCCGGATTTCCCATGTCGCTCGACACGTAAATCAGCGTGCTGTCGAGCACGCCGAGCTCGTCGAGTCGCTGCATGAACCGCGCGACCTTGGAGTAGCTGTACCGGTTGAACTTCGCGAGCGGGAGCCACGTCGACGGATCGCCGGGGCCGACGGGGTTTCCGTTGTTGCCCACCGGTGAGGCGCTGTACGTGTGCGCGACCGACCCGTGATTGTCCGCCGGAAGCCCGAGCGGGTTCCCGTCGTACGACAGGTCGTTCAGGAACAGCGTCGCGAACCGCGTCACGTCGCAGGCGAGCGCCTGCGCGAGCACGTCGATGTGCGCATCCGTGATCGCGTCGAAGTACGGCTCGCCGCCGTTGTAGCGCTCGAGCTTGGGGAAGGACGACGGCGCCTTGGCATTGCACGAAACCGCGCCGCCGCCGTCACCACCCCCGGCAACCGGACCCGAGAGGCGCTTTTCGAGATCCGACAGCGCACTGAGGTGCTGATCGAGCTTTTCGCGCTCGGCGCTCGCCAGCCGCGAGCGCAACCGGTTCACGTCGGCGCGGATGAAATCGAGCACGCCTTGCCCGAGCCGGCGCTTCCGCTCGGCATCGGGATCCGGCATCCCGCCGCCTCCCGTGGAGGCTCCGCCGAGCAAAAGCTCGTACGCCTTCACGGGGTCGATGATCTTGGAGAGCGGCTCGCCACCCGGACCGTACGAGAGCGCTTCGCCCGACTTGAGCTCCTTCGTCCCGACCGCCAGCGCCACGCTGGTGACGGGCGTCGCGTTCCCCAACCCCTTCTCCACGGCGAGGAACTGATCGAGCGAGATGTTCTTCGGCTTGAGCTCTCCGCCGATGCGGCTACCCGTGAGGATGGTGCCCGCCGTGTCGTGACCGTTGGCGCTCGAGATGAGATCGATGCCCTCGATGACGATGATCTTGTCCTTGAAGCTCTTGCCGTACGTCCCGGGATCGTCGAACGGCAGGAGCGACGAGTTCTCGAAGCGCAGATCGAAGTTCGTCTCCGTGTCCGTCGAGCGGCGCACCCAATGCTCGGCGGCGATGCCGTGCGGGTGGTAGATCGTCACGAACTTGAGCGGCAGCGTCTCGCCCATGGACTGGGCGAAGGAGTTTTCCACCAGCCGGAAGCACGGAAGGGCGGCGAATCCCGCGCCGACGGCTCGAAGGAACGTGCGGCGGCTCGATCGTTTCATGGCGTGACCATCCGTTGAATGAAGAGCGGGTGCTCTGCGAAGGCGATCAAGGTCTTCAAGATGTTGCTCTGGTCGGCCTCGGGCAGCTTGGACCACGCGCTCAAGAACTGCTCCTCCACGGCCCGAGCCACAGCGTCACTGCGCCCGGCGGATGCGCGGAAGAGGTGGCGCGCGAAGCACGCGCGGACCTCGGGCATGGTGGCGATCGCGACGGCGAGCTCGTCGCTGTTCGCGTAGCTGCCGTCGTACGGCTTGCCGAAGTCGATGGTGACGGAGCTGTCGACGGGGCTGTTGTTCTCGTGCGTGCGGAACTGGCCCATGCCGTCGTACTGCTCGAAGCTGAAGCCGAGCGAGTCGATGACGCGGTGACACCCCTGACAATCCGGATCCGTCGCGTGGATCGCGAAGCGCTCCCGCGTCGTCTTGGTCGGGTCGGGCACCGGCGGCACCACGACGATGTTGAGCTCCGTCGGGCTCGGCACGGGCTCACACAACACTCGACGCGCCACCGCCACGCCGCGCAGCACCGGCGCGCTCTCGTGCGCGTGCGCGTGAACGGAAAGGAACGCGCCCTGGTTGAGGATGCCGCGGCGATTGGCGAGCGGAATGCGGCCCGAGGCGCTGCCGACGCCGTAGTACTGCGCGAGCGGCTGCGGGAGCGGGCCCTCGGAATACGTAAAGTCCGCCGCGAGGAGCTCGGAAATCGTCGCGGTCGAGCCCCAGAGCACGTGCGTGACGAAGTCCTGACTCTCGCGTCGAAGCGGTTCCCGAACCGCGTCGAACCCGGGATACACGTTCGAGTCCTTCGACGTCTTCTCGATGCGATCGATCCCGAGCCACTCGCTGATCACGCGAACCATGCGGTCGCGCGCGGGACCATTCGGCGCGAGCAGCCGCTCGACCTCACGAGCGCGCCCTTCGGGAGTCGCGAGCTCGCCCGCGGCTGCGGCCGCGAGCAGCGCATCGTCCGGCGGAGCCCCGGTGACGATGAACGACAGCGACGCCGCGATCTCGTCGGGCGTAAGCGACACCACGCTGCCCGGAGCGGCCGTCCCGTCACCGAGCTCGGTGAGATACAAGAAGCCAGCCGACTGGAGCATGGCGCGCACGACGAGCTCGATCCCGTCCGCGTACGTCGCGCCTTCGGCGCCGAGCCGGTAGAGGTCGAGCAACCCGTCGTTGGGATCGGGGCCATCGATCTCCGCGGTCGTGAGCGGCCGCCGATACACGCGCCTTCCGAACGACTCGATGAACGCGCGCGCACAGGCCTCGCCCGGGTTCGGGTCGGAGCACGGCGCGATCTCCAACGCGCGCGCCTTCACCTGAGCCGCGATCGCTTCGGCGGATGCAGCGAGCTGCCGCGCCACCCCGGTGTCCACGCGCTGAGCGTCGTTCAACGAGAAGCCGTCCTGGCGCGCATCCGGCGGGAAATCGAACTCGGACGACGGCGAGCCATCGAGACCGAAGAGCGCTCGGATCGAGGCGTCGTACTCCGCATTGCTGAGACGGCGAATGCGCGCGGGCAAATAGCCCGTCGGTGGACTGGGATCGGTTCCAGCACTGCCGCCGTTCGGCGGCGGGCTCGCGCCACCGCTTCCGACGGTGCCGCCATTCGGACCGGTTCCCCCGTTGCCACTCGGCACTGCTCCGGTGCCCCCCGTCACCCCTTGGGGTGGAGCACCGGCAGTGCCACCGGTGCCGGAACCTCCGAACGACGCGGCGCTACCTCCCGTGTCGCCGCCCGAAGGATCGGGCGATTCGAAATCCACGATTTCCCCGCCGGAGCACGCGGGAAGCAGGACACCCATGGTGAGCACACCCAGGAGGGAGGTGTGTCGCCGAAGATGACGAAACATCACTCCCATCATGCTCTGCACACGCGGTCCGGCAACCGGAAATTTCCGTGTTAGGACACCTTCCCTCACGGTCGTACATGAGCGCGCTCGCACTCTCCTCCGGCCCCGGACTCGAATCGAGACATTCGGCGTGACGAGTCGTCGAACGGAATTCAGCAGCGCCCGACAATTACACCTAGAACGCCTGTAATCGGTGCCATCCGGGGCCCGTCCGCTGCCGATCGCCCCCAACCGTTCGTTACGAAACGCGCAGACCTAACCCTTCGTCACCACAGGTGCGCGCTTCACGGTTCGTCGCAGCACGCGACCGATCCTTCGTCGTCGGCGGCACACCTAATCCTCCGCGGCCGCCGGCTCGAACGAAAACGCGTATGCGAACGACTGCGCGAGCCCCAGCGCGAAGGCCCGCTGGACCTGCGTCTCCGGGCCGAGATCGAGACGCTCGCTCGAAGGCTCGAGCGTCGCGAGCTCCGCGGTTTGGAGCCAAACGCGCGGATCGATCGTGACGACGACCGTACCGTCGCCGCTCACGTCCGCAGGCTCGAAGCGACAGTCGTGAACGGTGCCTTCCACGGCGTGCGGCCAGACGTCTTCGAGAGTCGCGGTGACCCGAAACGCGATCTCCTCGTCGTCGTCGCGCAGAGCAACACCTTCGAGGCGCGCGATCGGAGTCGTGTAGTCGAACGGATCGTTGCCCTCGAGCGGCGCGTACACGACCTGGCCGATGGAGTAAGGCCCCACGAGTCCCTGACCACCACGAAGCACGATCGGCGCTTCGGACAAATCCAACGCGCGCGGGCCAATCCATTGACCCAGCACCGTCCCGTAGGAGAAATGGCCCGGATGGGCGTGCGCCGTCCGAACGAGCGCGCCGAGCAGCCGTTCGAGCCTCCCGGGCGAGCGCCGAGCGAGCGGCTCCTCGAAGATCCCACCGTAGTAGAGAGCACCGAGCCCCATCACGGCCCGTTCCAGGCGCACACGGTCGCCCGAGGTGATCGTGAACACGTCCCACGCTTCCGGATCGAGCTCGATGCGCGCGTCGAGGCGGACACCGCTGTCCGCCTCGTTCCCGGAGCTGCACCCGCCGACCGCCACGGCCAACGCTGCCCCCGCACGCACGAGGTCTCGGCGCGTGACTCGGCTTCGACGTGACGGAGACGTCATGGCGGCTTCTCTCCTCGAGGTGCCCGGAATCATGCCGCGCGCAGTGGCGGGCTGTCACGGTATACTCCGCCCGCGAATTCCTCGAACCGCGAGGGCTTCGCGGGCAATCGTCTTCGCATGAGCTCGGACCTCAGCCGCTTCGGCGTCACCATGGACCGCACGCTGCTTCGCCAGCTCGACGAAGTGGTGCGCGAGCGGGGCAGCACCCGCTCGGCAGTGCTGAGCGACCTGGCGCGCGCCGAGGTCGTTCGCACGCTCGTGCAAAAGCCCATTCAGGCGGTCGGAACCCTCACCATCATCTACGACCACCACGTTCGCGACGTCACCGAGCGGCTGACGGAGATGCAGCACGAGCTCGGTGACAAGGTGCACTCGACGATGCACGTC
>QGUH01000427.1 GCA_003242355.1 Pseudomonadota bacterium | reverse complement strand
GCCATACACCATCGCGCACGCCAGCAGGCTCGCGTAGATGACGAAGTTCCAGCTCGCGCCGTGCCACATGCCGACGAGGAACATCGTGATCCAGAGGTTCGCCAGGCTGCGTACGGGGCCGCTGCGACTGCCGCCGAGCGGGTAATAGACGTAGTCGCGAAGCCACGTGGACAGCGTCATGTGCCAGCGGCGCCAGAAGTCGCCGAGGTCGACGGCCTGGTAGGGCCTGTCGAAATTCTCCGGCAGCCGCATGCCGAGCAGGCGCGCCGCACCGATGGCGATGTCCGAGTAGCCCGAAAAGTCCGCGTAAATCTGGAGGGTGAACGCGTAGAGAGCGAGCAGGTTCTCGATCGAGCTGTAGTCGCCCGGGGCCGCGAAAATGGAATCCGTGAAGGATGCCGCGATGAAATCGGCCAGAACGATCTTCTTCGCGAGCCCTTTGGTGATGCGGAAGAGGGCGAAATCGACGTCCGCGCGCGTGAGCTTGGGGCGGATGCGAAACTGCGGAATGAGCTCGCTCGCCCGCACGATGGGGCCCGCGACGAGCTGCGGGAAAAACGCGATGAACGCCGCGTACACGAGCGGGTTGCGTTCCGCGCGGAAACGACCGCGGTAAACGTCGACGACGTACGCGATGCCCTGGAACGTGTAAAAGCTGATCCCGATCGGCAGGACCATGCTCACGGTCGGCACCGAGTCGCCGGCGCCCACCAGGCTCGCGAGCTCCTTCGCGATCTGGAAAAAGAACCCCGTGTACTTGAAGTAACCGAGCAGGCCGAGGTTCCCGACGACGCTCAGCCAGAGCCAGCCATCGCCGGCGCGCACCTTCGCCGCGATGCCCGAGGGGTCGTTCGGGTCCGGAACCTCGAACCCGAAGGTGCGGCGACGCGCGGCTGCGATGCAGAGCCCGCAGACGTAATTGAGCGCCGTCGACCCAAAGAGCAGGCCGACGTAGTGCCAGCTCAGCGGAGGCGGGCCGTCCGTCGGTTTCGGTCCCGCAACGTAGAAGAAGTAGCTGAGCGCGAGGATCCACAGCGCGCGCAGCTGCGGCAGGCCCGCGAGCACCCAGTACCCGGCAAAGGCCACGCAGAAAAAGAGCAGGAAGTCGAAGCTCGCGAAGAGCATTCAGCGTCGTGCCTCGCGTGCTCCCGGGGCGCGGGCGCTTTCGAACGGCATCGAGTCGCGCTCGTCGCGCGCGCCCAAAGTGCTCGTTTGCGCCGTCTTCCGCTGAGTCATGCTCCTCGTCCCCAGGGTTTACCTCTGGCTGAAGCCTTCGCCGAGCGGGTTTGTCGGTATCGAGGCGTGGAGCGACGAGACGTTGGTCGGTGCTTCGTAGCGCTCGAGTCGAAGTTTTTGGTCGGTGCTGCACTTGGGCACTGCCACGCTGGCCGGACGAGAGCGTCTAGGGCGGAAGGGGAGCGAGCCTCCGAGCCAAACGTGCGCGCATCGGTCCCCCTGCCCGACTCAGGGGACCGAGGTCCTAGGATGAGGGGCGATGGCTGAGCGGCCGCTGATTCTGTTCGCTCCTGGCGCGGGAGCTCCCTCGTCCTCGGCGTGGATGCAGGCGTTCGCACGGCGCCTCGAAGCGATCGGCGACGTCGTTTCGTTCGATTACCCGTACATGCGAGCAGGCCGAAAGCGGCCCGATCCGCTCCCGGTGTTGATTGCCGCGCATCGCGACGCGCTCGAGGGCGCGCGGCGCGATCGCTCTGGCTCCGTGTTCCTCGTCGGCAAGAGCATGGGCGGCCGCGTCGGGTGCCATGTAGCGCTCGAGACGGAGGTGACGGGTCTGGTCTGCCTCGGTTACCCGCTGAAGGGCGCCGGCCCACGCGCGACGCTCCGCGACGAAGTGCTGATTCGTCTGCGCACGCCCATCCTCTTCGTTCAGGGCACGCGGGATTCTTTGTGCCCCTTGCCGCTGCTCGAAGCGACGCGAGCGCGCATGCAGGCGCCGCACCGGCTCTTCGTCGTCGAAGGCGGCGATCATTCGCTCCGACTGACCCAGGGGGAGCTCCGCCGCCGCGGCGAAACCCAGGAGCAGGTGGACGCGCGGATCGTCGAGACGATTCGCGACTTCGTCGCCAGCCACTGACGGGCTCCGCTCCTTGTCCACAAGGCCGAGCCACGGCCCCATCGGATTGGTGGGAGCGACGGGTCCGTGCGGGCCCTGGTCCGCGGGATGGTGGCGCGTTGGCCTGGGGCTGGGAGCTGGCCTCGGGACCGGAGAACTGGTTCGGCAGGAAATCTGCTTTCGCTCTGGAGTGAGCGATCGGCCGACACGCGCTGACCGGGCTCGGGGAGACGTGGCGCGGTTGCTCCCCGACCCTTGGTCATTAATAATCAGTCGAATGATAAGAAATGTTCTCCTCGGAGGTGCGCTCTTGGTCGCGGGTTGCGTCGGGGCGGCACGCGCGGAGAACGAAGCGGGGTACCAGGGGGTGCTCGAGCTCGAAGAGACGGTGCTCGCGTTCGAGGTGGGCGGACGCATCGAGCACCTCGCGGTCGATGAAGGGGACCGGGTCGAGCCGGGGGCGCTGATTGGCCGGCTCGATGCGCGGCTCGTTCGCGCGGCGCGCGAGGCGCGCGCGCTCGAGGCCGAGGCAGCCCGGGCGCAGGCGGACCTCGTGGATGCCGGCGCGCGCCGTGAAGACATCGCGGCGCTCGAGGCGCGCGTTCGCGCTGCGCGGGCGACCGAGAGCACGCTCGAAAAGGATCTCGAGCGGCACCGCGCGCTCCACGAGAGCGGCGCCATCGCGCGGGCGAGCCTCGATGACGTCGAGGGGCGGTATACGCGGGCCCGCTCCGAGCGGGAGAGCCTCGAAGCAGAGCTCGCCGCGCTCCGACGCGGAGCGCGCCGCGAGGAGCGGGTGTCGGCGAGCGCGCAGGCGGACGCGGCGAAAGCGGCGCTCGAGATGGAAGAGGCGCGCCTCGAGCGACACGTGCTCACCGCGAGCCAACGGGGGCGCGTGCTCGACGTTCACGTCGAGCCGAACGAGGTCGTCGGCGCGGGGACGCCGATCGTGACGCTCGGGGACACGCGGCGCCCCTACGTCGACGTCTTCGTGCCGCAAGGAGAGCTCGCGGGCATCGACGTCGGCGATCGCGCAGAGCTGCGGGTCGATTCGGAGGAGCGACGTTTTCGAGGCACCGTCGAGCACGTCTCGCGGCGCACCGAGTTCACGCCGCGGTTCTTGTTCAGCCCGCGCGAACGGCCGAACCTCGTCGTGCGCGTGCGGGTGCGCGTGGACGACCCCGAAGAACGGCTGCACGCGGGCGTGCCCGCGTTCGTCACCATCGACCGTGGCGGTCCGGGCGGAAAGGCGACGCGCCCATGAACGACATCGTCATCGAAACGGAGCACCTCGAGCGTCGCTTCGGCGATCTCGTCGCCGTGCGCGACGTCTCGCTCTGCGTGCGCCGCGGCGAGATCTTCGGCGTCCTCGGCCCGAACGGCGCCGGCAAATCGACGACCATCCGCATGCTCTGCGGCATCCTGGAGCCGACGAGCGGGCGCGGAACCGTCGTCGGTTACGACATCGTGCGCGAGCCGGAGCGCATCAAGGAGCGCATCGGCTACATGACCCAGCGCTTCAGCCTCTACGAGGATCTCACCGTCGAGGAGAACCTCACGTTCTACGCCGGGATCTATGGCCTTTCCGGCAAGCGGCGACGCGCGCGCGTGCGCGAGGTGCTCGAGGGCACCGGGCTCGTCGACCGGCGTCGGCAGCTCGCGGGGACGCTCTCCGGCGGCTGGAAGCAGCGCGTGGCGCTCGCGAGCGCGACGATCCACGAGCCGCCGCTCCTCTTCCTCGACGAACCCACGGCGGGCGTGGATCCGACGAGCCGTCGCCACTTCTGGGAGCAGATCCACCGCATCGCCGCGCAGGGCACGACGGTGCTCGTGACCACGCACTACATGGACGAGGCCGAGCGCTGCCATCGACTCGCCTTCATCTTCGGCGGGCGCTTGCTCTCCGTCGGCACGCCCGAGCAAATCGTCGCGTCCCGCGGCCTCAGCGTCGTGGAGCTCGAGCTCGATCGACCGGCGCTCGCCGCCGAGCGCCTGCGCGCGCTCGCGCAAGTGGACGAGGTGTCGCACTACGGGCACGTGCTGCGCGTCGCGCTCCACGCGGGGGTGGACGCCGAGCGCTGGCTCGCGGACGTCCTGCCCGCCCACGGATTTTCGATTCGCCGCATGCAGCGGGTGCGCGCCACCGTCGAAGACGCGTTCGTGTCGACGGTGCGCGCGGAAACGAACGGCGCGGCCCGGGCGGCATGACCTTTCGCCCGCTGATTATCGCCTGGAAGGAGCTCCTGCAGCTCCGGCGCGATCGGCTCACGCTCGCGATGATGGTGGTGCTGCCGATCGTGCAGCTCCTCCTGTTCGGGTATGCCGTGAACACCGACGTGCGGCACCTGCCGACCGTCGTTTACGACCAGGATCGCAGCGCGGCCTCGCGCGACCTCTGGCGGAGCCTCGAGGCAACGGGCTTTTACGACGTGGTCGGGCACGTCGAGAACTACGACGCGATCGGGCGCCGCCTCCGGCTCTTATAAAAAACTAAAGCCTGCGACAGACCAATC
>QGUH01000426.1 GCA_003242355.1 Pseudomonadota bacterium | reverse complement strand
CCCCTTCGGGGGGGCTCTTTCCGAATGGCGGGGCCCCCAGGGGCCGAACCCCCGCCTCCGGGTCTCCCGGCGGGGTTAGCAGGACGCGCGGCGCGGCGTCCGGGCCGGCGTTGCCGAGTGCCTCCAGGGCAGCAATCCGAAACTCGACGTCGTCGGCGCGCGCCGCAATCGGACCGAGCGTTTGGCCGGCGCGCGGCGAGCCGGTTCGCCCGAGCAGCCGCAAGAGCTCGAGGCGTTCGCTCCGGCGATCCTTCGCCGCGTAGAACGCGCGTTCGAGCGGCTCGACCGCGCGCCCATCGGGCCGCTCGGGATCGAGCAGCGCAGACGCCGCCGCGAGCGCCGCGCGCCGGACGCTTGGATCGGCATTACCCAGATGTTCGAGAACGAGGGGGAGCGCATCGCCGTGGCCGCTCTTGGCGAGCGCCATGAGCGCCGCTTCGGGCCCGACCCGCCCGCGGCGGATGGCGTCGCGCAACACCGGGCCCGCGCCGGAGCCCTCCACCTCGGCGAGCGCGAGCGCGCATCCGTCCGTGCGCCCGCCCACGTCGCCGGCGGAGAGACAGGCCGTGAGCACGGGCACCGCGCTCACACCGAGCCGCCCGAGCGCGCGCACGAACTGGTCCCGCTCCTCGGGACGCTCCCCGAGAGCACGCACGAGCGCCGCGGCCGCCTCGCTCCCCCCGAGATCGGCGAGGGCGTTCACGGCGCTTTTGCGAACGCTTGCGCTCTCGTCGGCGGCGAGCAACGCCGCCATGCTCGGAACGACGGACGCGTCGCCGAGCTCGCCGAGCGCTCTGAGCGCTGCTGCACGCACCGTTTCGTCGGGGTCGCGCAGCGAGAGGACGAGCGCGCTCACCGCTCGTGCATCGCCGAGCTCGCCGAGCGCGCGCGCGACGGCGGCGCGCATCTCGGGGCGCGGATCCTCGATCTTGGAAACGAGCGGAACGACCGCACGCGCATCCCCGAGCCGTGAGAGCGCGCGGACGACGCTCACCTTCACCTCGATGGCCGAGTCGTCGAGTCGTCCGAGCAACCCCACGACGGCCTCGGGAGCCCCCGAAACACCGAGCGCATCCGCGGCGGCCGCGCGCACGGACGGCTCGGCATCCGAGAGCGCTCGGGTGAGCGGCGCGACCGCCCGCGGAGAGGGCGCCCTCGACAACAGCTCGGCCGCCTGGAGGCGGACGCGCGCATCCGGATGCGTGAGCCACCCGACGACCCGTTCGCCGATGTCCGAAACGCCCAACGACTGGGCCGCTTCGGCGGCCGAAAGGCGCACGACCACGTCGGGATCCGAAAGGGCCCGAAGCGCGACGCGGCTCCCCACTTTGGGCCCGAGCTCGACGATGCGGGTGGCAGCACGCCGCCGCACCGAAACGTCGCTCGCCGCGAGGTCGCGCTCGATGCGCTGGACCTCGCTCGGCCAGAGCACTGCGAGCCCCGATCGCGACGCGAGCAAGAGCCCGGCGAGGACGAGCGTCGAAACGATCCGGACGCGCATGGCTTCGGGGAGGCTACCACGATGCGGGGCGGGAAAAGCCCCAGTTGCCCGAGGGCATGGCGCTTGCTAGTCGCTACGACGGGATATGCAGCGACCACAAACGCTCTCCGCGCCCGAGGGTAGACTCGCCGTATTCCTCCCCGGGCTCGGCGCCGTCTCGACGACGTTCATCGCGGGTTGCCTGCTCAGCCGACGCGGTCTCGCACGACCGATTGGCTCGCTGACGCAAACGGGAACCATTCGCCTCGGCAAGCGGACCGAGTCGCGCACGCCGCGCATTTCCGATTTCGTCCCGCTCGCCCGCCTCGAGGATCTGTGCTTCGCGGCCTGGGACTTGTACCCGGAGGATGCCTACGAGTCCGCAGTCCAGGCGAACGTGCTCGAAGCACGCCATCTCGAGCCCATTCGGGAAGAGCTCGCGGCGATACGCCCCATGCCCGCGGTGTTCTACCCCGAGTACGTCAAGCGGCTGCACGGCACCAACGTGAAGACGGTCGGCTCCAAGGCGGACATGGTGGAGGCCGTCCGCGACGACGTGCGACGTTTCCGCGCGGCGAGCGGCTGTGCGCGCGCCGTGGCCGTTTGGTGCGGATCGACCGAAATCTATCTCGAGCCGAGCCCGGCCCACGCCTCCATCGCGTCGTTCGAAAAAGCGTTGCTCGAGAACGACCCCAGTATTTCAAACTCGATGATTTACGCGTGGGCCTTCCTGAAAGAAGGCGTCCCCTTCGCGAACGGCGCGCCGAATCTCACCGTCGACGTCCCGGCGATGCAGGAGCTCGCGCGCGAGATGCAAACGCCCATCTGCGGCAAGGACTTCAAGACCGGGCAAACCCTGATGAAGACCATCCTCGCGCCCGGCCTCAAAGCCCGGATGCTGGGAGTGCGCGGCTGGTTCAGCACCAACATCCTCGGCAATCGCGACGGCGAGGTGCTCGACGATCCGGACAACTTCAAATCCAAAGAAGTGAGCAAGCTCGGAGTGCTCGAGCACATCTTGCAGCCGAGCGTGTATCCCGAGCTCTACGGCGACCTCTATCACAAGGTGCGGATCAACTATTACCCGCCCCGGGGCGACGCGAAGGAAGGGTGGGACAACATCGACATCTTCGGTTGGCTCGGGTACCCGATGCAGATCAAGGTCGATTTCCTGTGTCGCGACTCGATTCTCGCGGCGCCGATCGTGCTCGATCTCGCGCTGTTCCTCGACCTCGCGCAGCGCGCTGGGTTCCGCGGTGTCCAGGAGTGGTTGAGCTTCTACTTCAAGACGCCGATGACGGCGCCGGGGCTCTACCCGGAGCACGACTTGTTCATTCAGCTGATGAAGCTCAAGAACACGCTCCGCTGGATGATGGGCGAAGAGCTCATCACGCACCTGGGCCACGAGTACTACGACTGAGCCGAGCCTTCGAGCTTTCTCCGTCGCGAGGAGCGCTCCCTCCGCCCCGAAATCCGGGTCGAGCCGCGCCGAAACGCTCTCAGGCAAACCCGCTCTTGCGGCGCTCGATCCAATGCCAGCCCAGCGCGGCGGCGGCGCAGAGCGCCCACACCCAGGGCGGCAGCACCGGCACGACCTCGCGAAGGGTCGCGACCTCGGTGGGCGGTGGCAGCGGAAGCGCCTCCACGCGATCGTGACGCACGAATCGGCCGCCGCTCGCCCGCGCGATGCGCTCCAGACGAGCAGCGTCGGGCCGGGAATCGCCCCACGCGGAGCCGCCGCGCTCACAGGCGAAATCGAAGCGCGTCGCGGGCGCCTTGCCGACGCGCGCGTGTGCGCTGTACCCGCCGGGCGCGAGCGGCCCGACGTCCACCACGACGCTGCCGGAAGCGGGCATGGCCGCGCGCTTTTCGATGCGCGGCGCCCCCTCGGGCCCGAGCGGCTCGACGGTGAGCTCGAGCTCCCCTTCCGTGCCCGGCAAACGTGTCACGCGCACGCGCGTCTCCTCACCGGCGATGCAGGGTCCCGCGAGCTGCACCCGCGCGGCTTCGTAGCGCGGATCCCGCATCAACCAACCGAGCAAGCCATCCCACAGCGCGCCGTACGCGCGCCCTGCCGTGCGCTCGGCGAACTCGCTGAAGGCGAGCTCGTGCGTGCCATCGACCGCGAGCGCAATGGCGCGCCCGTCGCCGGCGTCGCCGAGCGCGAGAACGGGCATCGGTGCCGAACCGGCGCGCCGCTCGGGATGCTCCCAGAGCACGATCGCATCCTCGCGCGCCGGTCCGAGGGTGTTCGAACCCACCATGCGCGGCAGGTCCTCGGAAACCAGCTCGCGCAGCGGCAGGAGCACCGGGGCGACGCGCCCGACCTCGGTGTACCGCGGAACGAACTCACCGAGCTCGAACGGGCGATCCGTCTCGCCAATCGTCACCGGCAGCACGCGTTCGAGCGGCGAGCGCGCATAGCCGCCCCCGGCGAACGACGACGGGCCGCCCACCATGATGAGCCCGCCCCCCGCGCGCACGTACCGCTCGAGCGCGGGCAGGTGCTGCGCGAGCCGATACGCCACCGCGTCGATGTCCTGCAAGATGACCGCGTCGAAGCTCGGCAGGTGCTCGGTGAACAGCTCGTCCACCGGAAAGGGGATCAGCGCGAGCTCCGAGTCGTCGGTCGTGAGCGGATTGTCCTCGTCCGTTCGCAAGATGAAGAACGCGACGAGATCCACCGACTCGTCGCTCTTGAGCCAGCGCCGCAACGATCGCACGTCGTACGTGGGACGCCCCGCGACGTGCAGGAGCCGCAGGCGCTGCCGAGCGACGTTGAAGGTGAGAATGCGCCGGTCGTTCTCGGGAATTCGATCGCCCGCAGGAGCCGCGAGCGCGATCTCGACGACCCTGCCGCCGGCTCGCTCGAGCGTGATCGGCAGCTCGAGTGTCGCTCGCTCCGCACCCTCGAGCTCGGCGACGCCCTCGGCGAGCACGGCGGGCGACTCTCCCTGACGCAGCTCGCGGACCTGAACCGGAACGTTTCCGCACGAGAGCCCGCCGGTGCAGGCGATTTCGATCCTGAGCGCGAGGGGTTGATGGGCGACGGCGGTGCCGGCGGTGTGCACGCGGCTGATCGCGGCCTCGGGGAGCGAAGGATCGCCGGTCGCCACGG
>QGUH01000425.1 GCA_003242355.1 Pseudomonadota bacterium | reverse complement strand
CCCCCCGTTCCCGGGCTCGCCCGGGCCCGCGGGCGCCCTCATCTGACGCCGTTCGGGGCTCGACGTGGGCATTCAGGGCCCAGCGCGCGATCACCTGACGCGCGTCGTGAGCAAGCTCCTCGCGTCCGGCGCCGCGCTCGACCTCAAGCGCTGGGTAGCCGCGGTGGATCTCACTGCCGACCGCGCGGGCCTCATCGTCGCCCACGACCTGGACAATGCCCTCGCCCTGGTTCGCGCCGCCGACGAAAGCTCGAGCTCCGTTCCGGTCGAACGCCGCGTGCAGGAGCTCATCCTCTACTCGGTGAGCCCCGCGTACCTCGCCATCCGCGAGCGCCTCGGAATCTCCCTGGAATCGTGATTGAAATGTCCGCGTGGGGAACCGCCGAATTCCCCCCGCGGGCGTTACGCCGAAGAGGTGGCGCGTGCCGCCCCTCCGAAACGAAGCTGGAACCCCGATCGGTCGAGATGAATCGGCGTTCTAGGAAGGCCGAGAACCGGGCTCAGCGCCCGGCAGGGCTCGGCGGGCCGCCGGGGGTGAAGCTCGGGTTCGAGAGGACACCGGTGATACGCCAAGCGTAAAAGCCGTCTTCGCGCTTGGCGCGCTTGTTCTTCGGATCGAGGTCGAACAGACCCGGCATCGAGGAGCCTTTGGCGCCGAAGAGCGCGCGGGTCGTCTCGTTCTTGTTCGCGTACCGGTCGGTGAAGCGGAACCGCAGGGCCAGACTCAGAAAGCTCGTCTGCACAGGGTCTCGAAGTCGGATCGATCCATCCGAGACGATCTCGAGATCCGGCCCCTTCGCGGAAAACTCGGTCACCTTGAGCTGCCCCTGGCTCGCGTCCCCTTTGAGCACCAGCGTGCCGGCCTCGACCCGCGGCAGCGCGATGGTATCGCGGATCTTCGCCTTGCCGTCTCCGATGGCAAGCTCCTCGATTTCGAGCTCCACCGTGCCGTCGGCCTTGCCCAGCTTGGACTCGGGCAGCACCAGATCGAGAGTGCCGGAGAGCTTGCCCGAGAGCGGCAAGCCGACCAGGGTCGCGAGCAGCGGCGCTTGCGCGAGATCGAGATCGTCGAGCTCGAGCTCGATCTTGCGCTTCGTCGCATCGCCCGAGGTAGACCCGCTGATTTCGCCGCCGAACGCGTCCGCGCCGAAGCTCAGATCGAGCCCCCCGAAGAGCAAGCTGAACAGGCCGACGCGTGCGTGCGCCGATTCGATGGTGAGCACGCTCGGCTTGGCAGCCGTGCCCGTCGCATCGGGCTTCGGCGGCGAGATCAAACGAATGCCCTCCGCCTCCACACCGCCGAGCCAGTACGAGCTCATGCTGTCGAGCTCGAGCCGGAGCGCGTCGGGCCCCGTCTGCCGCGCGTTGAATTCTTGCACGACGCGATCTCTGAGCCGCTCGTACGGGAAGGTGAGATACGCGAACGTGATCAGCGCCATCACGTAGAAACCGGCGAACCCGGCGATGCGGACGATTTTGCGCGCGCGCGGGGTCAGGGGCGGCACCTTCACAGCTCGGCCTCCTCGTTGCTCCCCCCAGCCTTGGCCTGGACCTTGTCGGGTTTGCGTTCGAACGCGCTCACCACCATGTCCACGTCGTACGAATCCGGCTCCACGCTGCGCTTGCGAATCGTAAGCTGCGTGATGCTCAGGGGGTGCCCGGATTGCTCGATGCGCTCCATGAACTTCGCGAGCTCGAGCATCCCCACCTTGCGCAGCGTCAGCTTCGTTGCCTTCTCCTCGTAGCGCTTGCCGTGCGGCACGGGCTGGCGATCCTGACTCTCCGGAATCTCCACCCCGACGTCCGAGGCGAGCTTCGCGAGATAGGCGGCGAGCGGAGGCGCGGGCCGCGCGTACTTGTCGAGCAAGGCCTTCTTTTGCGCTCGGATGAGCTCGACGGAGGAGCGCGCAGCTTCGATTTCCGCGATCGCCTCCTCGATGGCCTGGTTCTCGCTCCGCTGCGAATGCAGCGCCGCCGTGACGCCGAGGGGGACGAACAGCAAGATCCCGAGGATCGCGACGAGCGCGAACACGCCGAGCAGCTTGCGCTCGCGTTCCTCCAAACTCTCGAAGCGCTCACGCAAGCTCATTGTTCCGAATCCTCCGTCCCGCCGTCCGCCTTGGCGCCGGAATCCTTGCTCGACGTGTCACCGGGCTTTTTCTTCTTCTTGCTCTCGTCCGGACAGCGCACGTCGAACTCGAGCGCGTACTTCTGGCGATCGCTGTTCACGACTTGAGTGATTTTTCCGATCTTGGCGCCGGATACGCAGCGGTGTTTCCCGAGCTCGGTGGCGACGGCCTGCGCGTCCTGGGCGGAGCCGACGACGCCCTGGATCTTCACGTGGCCGCGCTGCATGTCGAACTCCTCGATGTCGTGCGTGATGCTCATCGGAATCGCCTTCGAGATCTCGACGACGACGTCGAAGGCATCCATTTCGGGCTGCGGGTCCGGCTCGTCCTGCGCGCGCGCCTTCTCGAGCACGGAAAGCGCGGACTCGGGGTCCGCCACTTCCTGCTCCAGCACGATCTTGCTGACAGCGGCGAGCCGCTGCACGAGCACCTCGTTCTGGCGCGAAAGCCCGCGCGCCTCGGCCCACGTCGAGAACGCGAAGCTCACGGCCGTTGCAGCGCCGAGGCCGATCAACACCGGCGCCTTCTCCTTCAGGAATCCGAAGCCCCGCTGCAGCGCGAGGGAGCCGCGCCGCAAGTCCACGTCGTGCCCGCGTCCGGCGGCGCCGAGCGCGAGGCTGATGGCCTTCGCGAAACGCGGCAGGTGCTGGAGCAGCTCCGGGCTCGCCGCCTCGATCTCGAGGGCCGGCAGCAGCTCGACGGGGATCCCGAGCTCGTGCGCGAGGTATTCGCAAGCGCCCTCGGCCAGCGCACCACCCCCGACGAGATACATCTGGGTCGCTTCGGTCCCCTGCGTCGCCGCGAAGGCCAAGAGCGTCTGCCGGAGCTCCGCGGCGAGCGGCACCGCGGCTTCGGGCAACCCTTCGACGCCCCGCGAAAGGGTCCGGACCCATACGGGCTCACCCCGCGCGAGCACGGTGACCTCCGTGCGGCGGCCGCCCAGATCCACGAGCACGATCGGCGACGGGCCGCGCAAGGCGGGCGTAATCCCGACGAGGTTGGCGAGCGCCATGGGCCCGCAGGCGATCCGATCCGGCTCCCGCCCGAGCGCCGCGCGCACGAGATCGATGCGCGCCCGCACGTGCTCGATGCGCGCCGCCGCCGCGATCACGGCGACCGGAGCGTCGGAGCGCTCGCGCCGCAGCGCCCGATAGTCGTACGTCAGCTCGTCGAGATCGACGGGCACCTGTGCTTCGAGCTCGAACGGCAGCACCTCCGCGAGCTGCTTCATCGCCGTGGGCGGCAAGAGCAGCCGGTGAACGAAAGCGAGCTCGCCGTCGATCGCGGTCGCGAGCCCTTCGATGTGCGGCACGAGGTGGCTCGCCGCCGTCGTGATCGCCGATTTGATGGCGTCGGGGCCCTCTTCGACCGCGGCTTCTTCGAGCCGCTCGATCACGACGCGGCGGAAGCGCGTCGCGAGCAGTGCCGCCCGGACGTGCCGGGCACCGATGTCGAGACCGATGAAACGCCCCATGTTCACTCCATCCGGAAGTAGATCACGTTCCCCGACGGGCTCGGCGCCACCGCCCGCGCGATCCCGCCTTGCCCGCCGGTGCCGGTGTCCCCCGTCTGTTGAACGGGAACCCCGATGCCGCTCGCGTCGGACGGGGTCTGCTCTGCCGGCGCCGGCGCGTTGCGGAAGTCGACGACCGTATGCGTCCGAACGCGGGATTCGCGCTTGCCCGACCGCACGACGCCGACCGCGTAGATCGAGAACACCTTGCTCTCGGTGCTCATCTGCTTCTCCGCTTCGGCCTCGGACTTGAGCTCGATCGGCTCGAGCCCGGCCGCCTTCATGAACTCACCGAGCAAAGGATGTTTGCCCTTCAGCAGGTTGATGAACGCCTTGGGCGACGAGAACGGCGGAAGCCCCGTCGTGAACATGCGCGCCAGCGTGGCCAGCGTCAGGAATTTCTGCATCTCGAGCGGATCCACGCAAAGCCGGGTCCCCTCGCGCGCGAGCGAGCAGACGAGCGCGAGCAAGGTCTGCGGCGGCGCGGTGTTCACGTTGACGGCCCCGGACGAGCCCCAAACCGTGATGGTGCGCTTGCGCGGCTCTTCCGGATCCGGATCCACGAAGGTCGCCCAGAAGTCGTCGCCCACGCCGCGCACGCGACGGAGCTCCTCGAGGCTGTCGAAGGCGGCGTTCTTCCGGGAATACGGGACGTCGAGCAGCTCGTAGTACGAGTCCTCGGCAGGCATCTGCTGCGCCGTCTCCACGGTGGGGTCGCACAGAGTCATGTCCTGCTTGGAATCCACCCAGTCGATCAACGCCGCGCAGATCGTCTGCCGATCGGAGTAGTTTCCGTCCCGGTCGCGGCGCTCGAACAGCGGATCGTACTGCGGCCCAGCCATCAGCGCCGACAGTTGCGCGATGAGGCGCACCTGCGAGAACGTGTCGTCGCGCGCGGCGGCGTTCACGTTGATCTTCGAGTCCTCGTCCACCACGCGAAGCTCGAACGCCGCGCCCGGCAACCCGAGATTCTTCCCCTTGCCGAGGTCGAGCCCGGAAAACGAGACGAACGCCTCGGTGCCGGCG
>QGUH01000424.1 GCA_003242355.1 Pseudomonadota bacterium | reverse complement strand
TCCTTTACTTGTTTTTCTTTTTTTTTTTATTTTTTCCGTCCACCCCCGGCTTCCCCCCGCTTTTTTCGTCGGCAGCTTCAGGTGTGTATAAGAGACCTCGCCGCGATGGCTTCGACCCGCCCGTCCCGCGCGAGGATCGCCCGCGCGCGCTCGTATTCGTTGCTCGGTGACGCCTCGCCGGAGGCGTGCGGTTGGGCCCCAACGGAGACCTGCGACGATGCCTCGCGGGAGGCGCCCGACGAAGTGTCGCCAGAAAGCGCCGCGAGCGCAGCCACGGCGCGTTCCCGTTCGGCGCGGCGTGCTTCCGCGAGCTCCGCGTCGCGATCGAGACGCGCGCGCTCCGCGTCGAGCTCGCGAATGCGCTCCTGCACCTCGCGCAGCCGCGCTTCCGCGGCATCGGCGGACAGCGTCGCCTCCGCCAGCGCTTCACGCGCGACGGCGAGCTGCTCCGTCGCGTGCCGATACGCGTGCGCGTTGCGGTGCAGCTCGTCGAGCCCCGCCTGCAAGTGTCCGAGACCGTGCGCGGCGCGATCGTGCGCTCGTCGCGCGCGGTCCCTCGCCGCGCGCCGAGCCGCCCGCTCCTCTCGAGCCGCATCGGCGACACGCGTCTCGGCCTCCCACGCCTCACGCGCCCGCGTGCGCTCTGCCTCGAGCGCCGCGAGGCGCTCGACGAGCGAAAGCGCACGCACGGCGCGCTCGTGATTTTCGCGTGCGCGGCCCTGTGCGGCGCGCGCCGCCGCGAGCCGCTCTTCGAGCGTGGCGCTGCGCGCCCTGAGCTCCACGAGCTCCTGCGCGACCGCTTCGCGCTCGGCCGTGGGCGCTGCGCGTGCGCTGCGCGCCGCCTCCGCCGCGCGCTCCGCCTCCTCGACGGAGCGCCGAGTCGCCGCGAGCGCCGCCCCGAACATCTCCCGCCCCGCCTCGAAGATGCCCGTCACCTCGTGCTCCACGCGCCGCGCCTCCGCCACCTCGAGGCGCGTCCGGTGACACGCGTCGAGGTTTTGGCGCATGCGCGAGAGCGTCTCCGAAAGCCCGGACTCCTGCTTGAACAGAAAGCTGCGCAGCTCGGTGGTCAACGCCCGCGAGATGCCGCCGGTCATGCTCGTGCGCAGCATCTCGTTCAGCTTGTTGCGCTCCTCGTCGGTGCCGAGGCGAAGCGGCGTCACGCCGAGATCGAACAGCGTCGAAAAGTACTCCTTGCTCGACGAGAAGACGGTGATGCGGCCACCACGCTTTTTCACCGCATCCTTGACCTCGGCGAGCTCCGGCACGGCCTCGTGCTCTCCGTCCGTCACGAGGAGCACGTCGCGCAAGCCCACGCTTTCGGCGAGCCCCGTGACGAGAAACGGCGTGAGCGCGAGCGAAGGCTCCGCCTTGCGCTCGAGGTGCGCGCCCGCCATCACCCGCTCCCCCGAGGGCAGCTCGAACTCGATCACGGAGTAAGCGGGCCGTGACGGCTCGCCGAGCCGACCCCAGATGCCCTTGTCGCCCCCCGTTGCCCCGTGCTCGCCGACGTTCGTGAAGCGCAGCCGCGCGAGGTCCGGGAGCAAGACGACGTAGGCCGCGATCATCACGGTCGTCTTGCCCGCGCCGTTGGCGCCTTCGAGCGCAGTCACGTGCCGATCGAGCCGATATCGCTCGTAGAAAACGCCTTTCCAGTTGACGAGCGCGAGCGCGCTCGCGCGCGCCCGACTCATCACGAAGGCTCCTCGGTCGTGATCGCGCGGCCGAGAGCGTCCCACTCTCGCGCCGCTTCGTCGTCGATCTCCAGCGGCGCACCGGAACGCGCGTCCCGCGTGGGTGCTTCCGCAGCATCGTCGGCGTCGACGCCGTCCGCATCGGGCGGAGCGAGCTCCGTCTCCCCCACGTCGTCACCGAGCCTCGTGCCGCCGTCGATCTCGTCCGCGTCGAGCGGAGCGAGATCCCTCTCCCCCTCCCCCACGTCGTCGCCGAGCTCTGCGTCGTCGTCTGCGTCGTCGTCGGTGCCGCCGAGCTCCGCGTCGTCTCCGAGCTCTCCGTCCTCGCCGAGCTCCGCGTCGTCTCCGAGCGCCTCGGGATCGGTGAGCACGAGCTCGCCTTGCGCCATGAGCCGCGTGAGCGCGACGTCCGGAGCCGTCGCGTGGCGCACGGGCTCCGCGAAGCGCAGCAGCGCCGGGCGAAGGCGAATCTGCCCGTCCCCGAGCATCTCCACGAAGCCGAGCGTTGCCAGGCGCCGAATCGCCTCTGCCACCTTCTGCCGGACGGTTTCTTCGGCGACGCGCTCGTCGTACCGGCGGCGCTTGGGGTTCAGGCTCCGCACGAGCGCCTCGGGCCCGAGCACGTGCGCGAGCTGCCCGAGGAGCTGCTCTCGCGTCACCACGCCACCCGTCTGCACCGTGCTCGGATCGAGGTAGAGCAGCGTGAGCCCTTGCCCCACGAGCATTTCCGCCGGCGAAAGGTGGCGCCGGCCGAGGCGATTCGCGGTCGGCAGAAGATAGTAGTAGCCGTCGTTCTTGTAGACGAGCTCGCACCCATACCGGCGATAGAACGCTTCGAGGTGCGCTTGCCCCTCGCGCAGCAGCACGTACCACGGGCCATCGTCGCGATCGACGTGGCGCCCGCGGCGCAGGGCGATGTCGAGCTCGGGAAACGATTCGTCCGCGATCACGTCTGCTAGACTCTCGAAAGCGGGCGTTGTCATTCCGACTCCCGTGTGCGTACCGAAACCCATTCTTCGATGAGCAAGGTGTCGTCCACGGCGACCCAGGGGCGCTCCCTGCCGGCCTCGGCCCGGCACACGCGCGCAACGGCTTGCGCGACGCGCCCTGCCGAGCCGAAACGCTGGTCGGCGTCGAGCCCCGTCGTGAGGCGACGCGTGACGGCGCTCAAGCAATCGGCGCCTTCGGCGACCGCCGTGCGCACCGAGCGCTCGAGCTCGCGTTCGGGATCGACGGCGTCCACGTCGACCACGTCGGGCTCGGCGGGTTTGCGGCGCCGCTTCACCGGAGGCCGCTCCCCCAAGAGCTCGACCGGTCGCAACAGTTGCATGGAAGGCGCGGCCGCCACCGTGAGCGCGTAAGGCCGCCCTGCACGCCCCGCCAGCTGCTCCCGCAAGCGGTGCACGAGCATCCGCGTCGGGTCGATGCGCACGACCTCGCGCAGGTAGCGATGCACGTACTGGTAATACTCGGACCAGGCGCGTTGCCGCGCCGAGCCCCAGGCTGCCACGCGGTCGATCTGATCGCTCGTGGCGCGCACCACGAGCGCCGCCTCCTCCTGGCCCGCGTCGGCGGCCAGCTCGTGAATCTCCTGCAGCCGGCTCTGAATCTCGTGGGTGTCGTGGAGGAGCACCTGATTGAGCTCGCGCAGCGTCTTGCTCGTCGCCTCGAGCATTTCCTGGCAGCGATCGATGGCGCCGAACCAATCGGCGGTGATGAGCTCCGCGATCGCGCGTTGCAGGCCCTCTTGCTCGAGATCGAAGCCACGCTGGCGGCGCTCGATTCCCGAGAGCAGCTCCGCGATGGTGATGCGCAGCGGCGCCACCACCGTGCGCGCCCAATCCTCGGCCGTCGCCGCGACGCGCGCGGCTTCGAGCACCGACTCGAGGCTACCGAGCAGCGAGCGCGTGAGCAGCGTCAGGCTCTCGCGCGTCAGCGATTCGTCTTCGAGAAAGAACGCGACGACCGCGGTCGCCAGCCGCGTGAGCGCATACTCGCCCGCGCGCACCACCCCGACGCCATCGACGCGCGTGAGCAGCCGCTGCTCGCGGAGCCGCCGGATCGCCGCGCTGGCGCGCCGCTTCTGCGCCGAGCCCTGTGGCTCGATCACGGAGACCACCTGCTCGAACACCTCCACGAGCGCCGCCTCGTCGAAAGCCGAAAGCTGCGCGTCGCGGGCCTTCAGGTACAGAGCCGCGAGGAAGCAGAGATCCGGCGTGTCGAGCTCGAGGCGAGCATTGCGCTCGCGGAGCGCGCGCAACGTGCGGTGCGGATCGGGCCTCTCGTTCGACACGGCGGCGACGGGACGCCGCTTATACGACACCCCCCTGGCCCCTGCACGCCGTGAAGGCCCCGGCCTACCGGCCCAGCCGCACGAACCTGGCGCGACGCGCCGCCTCGTGGGTCACGAGCCGCCGAAGACGCCGCCCGAGAAACCTCGAGCGGCGCCTCGCGCGGGCTCCTTCATCAGGCTGGCCCGCAATCAATCGGAGGCCCGCCTGTGTTTCCGTTCGGGCAGGCGCACCAGATTAGGTATCCGTCCCAGGAGCAGTTCGCAGCTGGATCGCCGCAGCCCTCGTTGTTCACGGATCGTACGGCACGCAGCTTTGGCCGTCTCCCGAGTAGCCGGGATTGCACTCACACCCCATGTAAGGGATGCACGACGCATTCTCGTCGCACGTCACGTCCTGGCACGGGTCGATGAGCTCGCAGCCCTCTTCGCCCGTTCCCTCGTAACCGTCGGGGCAGTCGCTGCACGTGCGGCCCCCCGCAGTGTTCGAGCACTGCGTCAGTGGGTCACACCCCCCGTTGGGGAGCTCCTCGCACTCGTTGATGTCTTCGCAGCCCGTCTCGCCCGTTCCCTCGTAACCGTCGGGGCAGTCGCTGCACGTGCGGCCCCCCGCAGTGTTCGAGCACTGCGTCAGTGGGTCACACCCCCCGTTGGGGAGCTCCTCGCACTCGTTGATGTCTTCGCAGC